>NZ_JBGCCP010000020.1:0-197717 GCF_041262705.1 Catenulispora sp. MAP12-49
CGATCTGGCACAACACCAAGACCGGCGCACCCAGCAAGCGATCACTAATCGCTTACGACCACTGACCAGCCCAACGATCGGACTCAATCATCTAGGGTCGGGCTTTGGCTGAAATCGGCTGTGATGGTGCGTTGAAACCAGCCTTTGAGACTGGTGACAGGGCGCATGGACAGCAAGCAGTCGTCCGCTTTCGCGCTCGGCGCTACCGGCCGAAGTTGATTCCGCCGGTGACATCGTCGGCTTGTACGGCGTTTCCGTGCACAGTCCCACTGACGGTCTTCGTAGTCACTTCCACGATCGTGGGTGGCACGTCGGGTTGGGAGTCGAGCAGTTCCGGTAGCGCCTGGACGGCCCTCACAAGCTCGGGGCGCGCTGCGAGTTGCCCGGCCAGGTAGCCGATCCAGAAGAGCTCCATCCGAACGGCACGCTCGGATTCCGGCCCGTTCCCACCGACCGCGATCGCCTGCTTCCTGGCGACGTCGAGTTCGGTCACAGCTTGTTCGAGCGCGGCGGCATCCGGCCCGGATGATTGAGAGGTGGACTGGCGATGAGCCCAGAGTCGGGACAGCGCAGTGCGCACCTGGGCCCAGGAATCGGTCAGAACGGCTGTGACCAGCGATTGTGCGCCGGGCGTCACCATGGTCGTCAGATCCATGGTCTGAGCGTAGGCGGGAAGGTGGTCCAGCGATACAGGGGTCTGCGAAAGTGCTGTGTCTTGAGCCGGCTACCTGTTCATTCCTATCCGTTCCCCACCGCTGCTGCGGTCGTCTCGGAAAGCGACCCGGCCTGCGTGCCCGATCGTGCCCGTCGCCGAGCGGTGATGTCGACGCTGCACAGCAGCAGGCCGACGATCGCCAGTCCCGCGCCGAGCACGCTGGGTGCGAGGTAGCCGAGTCCGTTCGCGATCGCCAGGCTGCCCAGGGCCGCGCCCAGGCTGTTGGCGATGTTCATCGCCGACTGGTTGACGGCGGCGCCCATCAGGCGGGCGCTGGGCGCCGCGCTGATCAGGCGCGACTGCATCGCCGGTCCCAGGAACAGGCTGGAGGCGCCGATCAGGAACGAGCCGATGAACAGGCCCGCGGGGGAGTGCGCGATCAGGGCGAACAGCGCGGTCGAGGCGATGAGGGCGCCGAAGCCGAAAAGCAGGCTGCGATCCAGGTTCCGGTCGCTGGCCCATCCGCCCGCGGCGTTGCCCGCCGTCATGCCCAGGCCCACCGTGGCCAGGACCCAGGGCACCCAGCTGTCGGAGAGCCCTGCGATGTGCGTGGTCACCGGGGCGATGTAGCTGTCCACGGCGAAGAAGCCGGCGAAGCCGATCGCGGCGACCGTGGCCACGAGCCAGACCTGCCCGGAGCGGAACGCGCTCAGCTCGTCGCGGGGTGAGCCTTCGACGGGGGAGGCGATTGCGGGGACCAGCGCCAGCACGGCTATCAGCGTCAGGCCGAACACCCCGGCGATGGCCAGGTACGCCACGCGCCAACCGGCGTGCTGGCCCACGAGCGTGATCAGCGGAACGCCGAACACGTTGGCGACGGTCAGTCCGCCCAGTACCGCCGCGAACCCCCGGCCGTGGCTGCCCGGCCCCATGATCTGGGACGCCAGCAGGCCGGCGGCGCCGAAGTAGGCGCCGTGAGGAAGTGCGGCGACGAAGCGCGCGACGAGCAGCAGCTCGAAGTTCGGCGCTGCCGCCGACGCCGCGGTGCCGACGATGAACAACGCGAGCAGGCCCAGCAGCAGCTGCTTGCGAGCCACGCGCGCCGTCACGGCGGCTATCGTCGGTGCGCCCACCACGACCCCGAGGGCGTACGCGCTGATCATCCAGCCCGCGTGCGCGACGGCTTTCGAGCTGGACACGGTGTACTGGCTCCCCAGCAGGCTGCGTGCGACCTGCGGGAGCAGGCCCATCGCCACGAACTCGGTCAGCCCGATGGCGAAGCCGCCGAGGGCGAGCGCGGCCACGGCGGCCCGGCGGCGGGCGGGGGACACGTGCGTGACTTGCATGCCGGCCAATATAGCAACGCCGTTGCATAACTCTAGACTGCGTCCATGACGGGCAAAGCAGCCGCCGACGTGAACTACGTACGGGACTACAACGAAGCGCTGGTCCTCGGCCTGGTGCGCGGACTGCCGGACTTCGACCGGGCCCAGGTCGCAGCCGCCGCCGGCCTGACGCCGCAGGCCGTGTCCAAGGTGCTGGCCCGCCTGATCGACCAGGGCCTGGTGACCCCCACGGGCACCGTGCGCCGCGGCGTCGGCAAGCCCCCGATCTCCTACCAGGTCGTCCCGACCGGCCAGTACGCGATCGGCGCCCACGTCGGACGCGGAAGCCTGCGCCTGGTCCTGACCGACTTCGTCGGCGACATCCGGGCCTCGGAGCTCACCGCGCTCCCGCAGGACTTCACCCCGGCGGACCTCCTCCAGGCACTACGCGCGGGCCTCGACGCCTTGGTGAAGGAGCACCGCCTGCCACCGACCCGCATCGCCGGCCTCGGCGTGGGCATGGTCGGCCCCCTGGACCACGGCCACGGCATCGTCCGCGACGCGCACCGCCTGCGCCACTGGCACGACGTCCCACTGCGCGAACTGGCCGAAACAGAGCTCGGACTGCCCGTCCACCTGGACAAGGACGTCACCGCCGCCGTCACCGGCGAAGCCTGGCGCCGCGGCACCGACCTCCGCCACGCAGCCCTGATCATGGTCCAGTCCGGCATCGGCGCAGGCCTGTGGCTCGACGGAGCGGCCTACCGCGGCGCCCACACCAACGCGGGCGAGTTCGGCCACACCGTCGTCGACCTCGACGGCCCCCAGTGCGTCTGCGGCCGCCACGGCTGCCTGGAGATCGTCCACGACACCGCAGCCGCCGCCGGAGACCTGCCACGCGCGATCCGCGTCCTGTCGGTCGGCATCGTGAACCTGCTCCAGACCGTCGACGTGGACCACGTAGTCCTCGCCGGCACCGACCTCCTCACCCACGCGGACCAGTACCTCGCCGAGGTACGACGAGCAGTCCGCACCGAGGTCCCCCGCGCCGACTGGCTCCCGGTCGAGGTGTCGCTGACCATGCTCGGCGAGGACGCGATCGCGGCGGGCGCGGCGATGCAGGTGCTGAACGCGCGGTTCGGGATGCCCACGAACGACACCTATGGGAGCCGGTAATGAGCTCACGAATCGTCACGCACAAGAATCCGCTGGCCGCCGAGGCCAAGAACACCATCGTCCGCGTTGATCTGGAGCCCTACGGACGCCGGGCGATGAAGTATGAGCAGCTCTGGACGGTGCGTGTGGAGGTGGGGCTCTTCCGTGTGACGTGCGCACCGTTCTTTGCGGAGGACATCTCCTTCGGCGACGTCGTGGCTGCGGACGAGCAGGGTCCGGATGCCTACACGGTGACCGGCGTCGTTGAGAAGTCGGGGAATCGGACGCTTCGCATCGCCACGGCGATGGACGGCGACGTGGATGGGCATCGGGAGATCATTGCGTTTCTTGACCGGAGAGGTCTCGAGTGGGAGGCGCTCACTACCGGCTATGTCGCTGCGAACGTCGGACCGCACGTTGATCTGGGCGAGATTTACGATTCGCCGGGATCATTCGGCGCCGAGATTTTCTATGAGGCTTCATAGCGGCCAGCCGCTGTTGAAACAGCGGCCGACCCTGAGCACGAGTTGGTCCGGCCGAGGACGGGGTAGGGGCGAACCATGACGCCAGACCTAGACGGCCTCTCCCGACCCTCCCGCGCACTCTCCCGCTCCATCAGCGCCGAGAATCCCAACGGTGGCCGTGGCGCCGGGGGTGCCGCCACTGAGGGCCTGGGTGCGCGGGCGGCTGGGGCGTTGGGGCGGGGGTGGAAGATCTCGCCGTGTATTGAGATCGCTGCCGGCACCAGCGCCACGATCGCGGCGATTGAGGGGCCTGGCACCATCCGGCATGTGTGGCTCACTGCGGCGCCGCATCGGGTGTGGCGTGGTTCGATTCTGCGGATCTACTGGGAGGGTGAGGCTGATCCGGCGGTTGAGGTGCCGTTGGGGGACTTCTTTTGTCAGGGCTGGAATGTCTTTGGGCAGGTGTCCTCGGCGACGGTGGCGGCGAATCCGCATGGTGGGCTCAATTGCTACTGGCCCATGCCTTTTCACCGGTCGGCGCGGGTCACGGTGGAGAATGTGTCGCCTGATCCCATGACCCTGTACTACCAGATCGACTACGAACTCGATGACGCCATCGCCGAGGATGCGCTCCACTTCCACGCGCAGTGGCGGCGCAGCAATCCGGTTCCGCGCGGGGAGGTGCACACGCTGCTTGAGGGGCTGCGTGGGTGCGGGCACTACGTCGGGACCTACCTGGCGTGGGGCGTCCACAGCCCCGGGTGGTGGGGCGAGGGTGAGGTCAAGTTCTACTTCGACGGCGACACCGAATTCCCCACCATCTGCGGCACCGGGACCGAGGACTACTTCGGCGGCGCCTGGAACTTCGACGTGCCGGGCGCCGGATACACCGCCTACACCACTCCGTACCTGGGTCTGCACCAAGTCCTCAAGCCCGACGGCCTCTACCGCAGCCAGCAGCGCTTCGGCATGTACCGCTGGCACATCCCGGACCCCGTCCGCTTCCGCCAGGAGATGCGCGCGACCATCCAGTGCCTGGGCAGCGGACCCGGGGACGGCAACGGCCTGGGGTACCGCTACCGCCCAAACGGCGACGACATCGCGAGCACGGTCTTCTTCTACCTCGACGCGCCGAGCGCTGCCGCCTCGCTGCCCCCGGCGCCTACGTTCCTGAGCATGGAAGTCGACTGAGAGTCGAGTATCACTGAGAGTCGAGTATCAGGGGATAGATGTCAGGAAGCAGAGCTCAAGGCGTCACAGAGAACGTGACCGACAGCGTCGCAGCCTGATCCGGCGTGCTGATCATCGGATCGGAGATCCGCGCGGTCTCGACACACACGAAGCCCCGATAGCCCTCGTCCGTAAGGTCGGCCATGCTCTTGGACAGATCCGGCCCGGGGTTCCACGTGACCACATCGCTGTAGTCGTGATGACGCACCTCGATCTCGCGACCCAGCGCCGGATCCTCGATCCGGCTGACCGGCTCCGCCGCGGTGTACACCCGGTCGATCCGGCCGGGGAAGTCCAGCGGCCCGTCCTGCTTGCCGTCCGTGTCCTCCACCTGGTCGAGGTACGGAACCCCGATCCCGTGGACCCGTACGGCCGCGACGTCGCCGACATGAAAGTAGCTGTGCAGCGCGCCGGTGCTCTCGTACTCGCCCCGAGCCTCCAGTGAGACCTCACAGGTGGCCCCGAGCCGCATGCGGATGAACAGAACGAAGTCGTGGGGCCAGATCTGCTTGGTGCGCTCATCGCTACGCAGCACGAACTCCAGCCGCACCTCACTCTCGTCCTCCTCCGACGAGACCAGCTCGAAGTCGCTGATCCGCGCGAAGCCATGAGAGGGCTGACCTGCCGGCCCGAACCACGGCCAGCACACGGGAACCCCACCGCGAATGGCCGTACCCTCCGCGAACGCACTGGCCTCGCTCAGCCACACCACCGGCTCGCGTCCGGCCGGCTGCCACGCGAACAGGTGCGCGCCTTGCAGCGCGACCGCAGCCCGCGACCGCGGGTGCTCGACCACGATCACGGCAAGCCCGCCCATCTGCCGGCGGCTGACGTGCGCGCTCAGTTCCTCCTGGACCGGGAGGGAGAAGACGTCCTCGCTCATAGCCCCGACCCTATCGGGCCGATCGTCAGTCTCAGGAAGCCTGGCGCGCGGCGTGGGTCCGGATCAGTCCTTCGACGCCGCGCAGGAACGTTTCGCAGATCTGTACCGGGTTGAACAGGCATCCGGCCGCCATCGCACCGTCGCGGAGCATGACGTAGTGCTGCGCGGCGGGCTCGGCCTCGGCCTTGTGGATACTCACCATCAAAGTGCTGATCGTGTTGAGGAACCACTGCCGATGCGCGAGCACGGCCCGGTGCACCGGGTGCTCCGGATCGGGATACTCGGCCACCGCGTTCAGGAACGCGCAGCCGCGGAAGCCGGCGGACTGGATGTCCTTGGCGATCGCCTCCGCGATGGCCCGGAGGGCTTCTGGTGCCGGGACGCCGGTGATGGCTGTGCCCACCTGATCCCGGATCGCCTGATCGACCGCTTGCAGGTAGGCGAGGACCAGGTCCTCCTTGCCGGGGAAGTGGCGGTAGAGCGTGGCCCGGGTCACCTTCGCCTCGGCGATGATCCGATCGATGCCGACCGAGTGGATGCCCTCGGAGTAGAAGATCCGGGTCGCCGTGGCGAGGAGGCGCTCTCGTGCCTCGGACGGCCGGGTGGTGATCTCGGTATCGGGCATGGACTCATCATAGACCTAGAACGTTCGGTCTCGTGAAGAGTGTGGTGAGTCGCGCGATAAGCGGCCTCAAGTGCGTCGATTGTTTCCATGCCCACAAGAAAACGGGTAGAACGTTCGGTCTTGACAGCCCGAAGCGTGGCCGCCATCGTTAGCCAAGACTGATCGTTCTATCTCCCGGTTCTCGTACCTGCCGAAGGAATCACCATGACCATCGCCCCTGCCTCCGCGCTCCGCCGCCTGTACTTCGTCCGCTTCGGCTTCGCGATCGTCTGGGCTCTCGTGATGTTCACGACCGCCAAGCACATCGGCCCCCTGGCCGCCACGCTCCTGGTGCTCTACCCGCTCTTCGACGCGGCCGCCGCCGTCGTCGACGCCCGTACCTCGCGCGGCAGCGGCGGCAGCAGCAGTGGAAACGGCAGCCGCACGCCGAAGCTCCTGTATGCCAACATCGCGATCAGCCTGCTCGCCGCGGCCGCCCTGGCCTTCGCCGACGCCAGCGGCATCCCGGCGGTCCTGCGCGTGTGGGGGATATGGGCGATCGTGGCCGGTCTGATCCAGCTGATCGTGGGCGTCACCCGCCGGACCATGGGCGGCCAGTGGCCGATGATCGTCAGCGGCGGCATCTCCGTCCTGGCCGGCGGGTCGTTCATCGCCACCGCCTCGGGCCACGACCCGGCGCTGACCAGCGCGATCGGCTACGCCGTCCCCGGCGCCGTCTTCTTCCTCATCTCGGCTGTCCGCCTGGGCCGTACGACGGCGGCGGCTAAGGAAGCCTGACCGCGCCGCCGAAGGCCCCCAGGATCTGCTCGGCGGCGTTCGTGGCCGTCAGCGTCCCGGCCCGCACCTGGTCCTCCAGCGTCGGCGCGAGGGTGCGGACGTCCTGGTCCTCCCGGAGCCGCGCCAGCAGCCGGTCCTCGACCATGGTCCACACCCACGCGACCTGCTGGTCACGCCGCCGCGCCGCCAGCTCCCCGCGATTCTCCAGGGTTTTGCGATGCCGTCCTACCTGCTCCCACAACTCCTCCAGCCCGCTGTCCTCGCGCGCGCTGCACGTCAGCACCGGCGGGTGCCAGGCCGCCTCCGGGGTGCGCAGCAGCCGCAGCGCGCCGGAGAGTTCCCGGGCGGCGGTGCGGGCCAGGGTCAGCAGCAGGAAGCTGTGCGGACGGTGGCAGGAAGTGGTCAGCAGGCCGGACGGAACTACTCCGTTCAGCTGCCGTCGACGAGCTCGATCTCCCCGGGCCGCCAGCTCTTGTCGAAGAAGGCCGGAAGCGGGTTGTAGAACCGCAGGATGGCGAACCACGCCCGCTGCGGATCGGTCTGGATCCAGTTGCCGGCCGGGACCTTGTCGGGTCTGACCGGCCCGAACCACAGCGTGGTCGAACCGTCGGCGTCCGGCACCGCGGCCGGTGTCGGATAGGCCTGGGAGCCGGCACGGGGGAACCGCTGATCGGTGACGACCATGGAGCGGGTCTGGTTGTCGTACGCGGTCAACGACCAGAACTTCCCCGCCGGGATCCCGGCGGGCAGACGCAGCCGGTACGTGGACCAGCCGTGCAGCGTCTGCTGGTCTGAGTCCATCGTCACCCCGAGGTACTGGGAACCGATGCCCGGCAGGTTCATGCACATCGCCGGCGTGATCACGGTCGCCAGGTAGAAGAACGAGGCGCGCGCGAGCGTCTTCTTGGCGCCGAGGTCGGGGAACGGCTGGATTCCCTCCTCGGTGACCAACGGCGGGGGAGTCTGGAACGAGTGGCCGCCGGCGAACAGCGGCGAGGTCCAGTTGGAGTCGGTGTCGGGGTAGAAGTGGAAGCCCTCGGCCGGCCGGGGCCGCATCGCCACGGCCCGGACACAGGCGTTGGCCGCCGCGCCGGCCTCGGCGAGGATCGCGGCCATCCGCTGGTCGGGGGAGAACGGCCGGTCCTTCACGATGCCGATGGCCGCGATCGGCGCCGCCACCTCGGGGTCGAGGGCGGAAGCCGGCTCGGCCTGCACGGCCTCGTCGAGCAGTCGGTAGAAGGCGTCCGGATCGGACGGCGGGCAGGTGTTGACCGCCAGGCCGGTGCCCTCGACGAAACGGGGAGTTCCCCACTTGGCCGGCCGGCCGAGCGGGCTCTTGCCGTCGAGGAAGGAGGCGATCGACGTGCCGAGGCCGCCCGGCGTGTACGGGGTGATCTTCAGCCCGGCCTTGATCCGGGCCACGGCGGGCTCCGGATCGTTGTTCTCGAGGAAGGCCCGGCCGAAGAGCACCACGCGGTTGGTCCGGGAGCGTGCGACGAACACGCCGCCCTCCGGCAGGGTGCCTTCGTAGCCGGGCCCGGTGAACAGGTAGCGGCCGCCGGCACCCCGGTCGGGACCCGGGACCCCGAAGTCGGTGATCCAGCGCCACCACATGTCGTCGGCCGCGCCGAGCACGTCCGGAGGTACATCGACGAGGACCGGACCGTCGGACAGGTCGAGGAACGCGATGAAGTAGACCGTGTCGCAGTTCGCGGTGAGGAACAACGACCGGCTGTCCAGCAGCCTGGAGGTGAGCACCACGTCGCCGTCGTGGATCCCGGCCCCCACGAACCCCTTGTGGATCGCCCATAGCGACACCGGAGGTAGTCCCTGGACGAACGCGTCGAAGGCGGCCGCGCCGTCCATGGCCGCGTAGGCGAGGTCGGCGCCCTCCCGGGTCGGCATGCCGTCGTCGAACTCCACCTTCCGGCCCCCGACGGCCACCTCGTCCGGCGTCGTCAGGGCAGCGAGGATCACGGGGTCCACGGGCATCGGAGGCATCCTTCCGACAAACGGCGGGCAGCAGGCGATAGACGCAGCCAAACAAGGCAGCCCGGCCCGTGCACCCGGTGGACGCCCATCCGGCTGACACTTACGAGTGATTCAGAACACTGTCACACCCCGCCTGCCTGCACCGACACCTAAGCTCGCGGAGAACGTGATCTCGCCGGACCTGGTGGCCGGCGTCCGTGTGGGAACGGGAGTGGATCGGTGTCGAGGATGGACGTGATCCGGGAATCGGCTCGAGCCGGCCGCATGGTGTTCTTCGAGGAGTCCGCCCGGGACGGCGCGCAGGCCAAGACGCTGATGAGCGCCGATTTCCGGGTGCGGCTGGCGCGCGAGCAGGGGGCGGTCTTCGGCGCCGACGGTCCCCGGCACGTGGTCTTCGCGGCGGGGTTCCCCTCGGTCTGCGGACAAGAGTTCGAAGCCACTCGCCGGGTCGCCCTGGAGGCTCAGGGCTCGGTCAGTCCGGCGGCGATCTGCCGGGGCACGGTGTCGGATGCGCGGCTGGCCCTGAGCGCGGTCCGGGGTGCGGAGCACGCGCGGGTGATGGTGATCGTGGCGGCGTCGGAGGCCACGGCCCGCGCCCTGGTGCACGGCGACGCGCACACGGCGCTCGCCGGCGGTCTGGACGTGGTCAAGGAGGCCGTCGGCCTGGCGGACGGCATCGCAGTGGACGTATGCCTGGTGGACGCGCCCCGGGCCGACCGCGCCCTGGTGGCCGAGTACGCGGCGGCGATGACGGCGCAGGGCGCGGGCACCGTCGTGCTGGCCGACACCGTCGGGGACCTGCTGCCGGACCAGTCGCGAGCCTTGTTCCGGCAGGTCGCCCTGGCCGCGGGGCCGGAGGCGGTCCTGGTGTCGCACCTGCACAACGACCTCGGCCTGGGCTTGGCCAACACGCTGGCCGCACTGGAGACCGGTGTGCGCGTCGCGGCCTGCTCCTGGCTGGGCCTGGCCGAACGCAGCGGGATGGTCGCCACCGAGCAGCTGCTCTTCCTGCTCGCCCACGATCCGGCCAAGGCCGCGCGCGTCCTGGGAACCGGATGCACGCCCTGGTGGACGCAGCCGGATCTGACCCGGCTGCCGGGGATCGCGCGGATGGTGTCGCGGGAGACCGGCGTCCCGCTCACCGTCACCACTCCCGTCGTGGGTACCGGGGTCGCGACGATCTCCACCGGCACCCCCTTCACCCACCCGCAGACCTTCCAGCCGTACGACCCGCAGCAGCACCTGGGCCTGGCGCCGTCTGTAGTACTGACGCACCTGGCCAGCCGGCGCGTGCTGCGCGCGGTCGCCGAGCGGCTCGGGCACGACCTGGATCCGCTCCAGACGCGCACCGCCCTGGCCTGGGTCAAGGACCGGGCTTACCAGTCGGGACAGGCCGTCGTCGCCGACGCTGACTTCGCCGCGTACCTCGATGGGCTCACCGCCCAGCAGCAGCCGCAAGCCCCAGAGCAGCCTCATGCCCAGGAGGAGCTGCAAGCCCCAGAGCAGCCTCATGACCAGGAGCAGCCTCATGCCCAGGACCAAGCCTTGACCTCGGCGGCCCTGGACACTGACGCCGCAGCCGCCGCGCTGACCTCCGGCCGAGCCGTCGTCCTGCCGAATCCCAGCCCTTTGACATACGTCGTCGCCGCCACCGGCCCGCGGCTCGTCAACGAGGCCAAACAGCGGCCCGCAGGCCAGGAGGTCGCCTTATGGGTCCACGACGAAGCGGTCTGGACCGAACTCTCCACCACCTTCGACCTGGCCCCCGGAGCGCTCGCCACGGCGCTGGCCCTGCTCCGCGTCGAGCTGGTCACGCTCCTGGTCCCCGTGCGTGTGGACGCCGTGCCGCCGCAGTGGGCGCTACCCGCTCTGCGCGACGGTCACCTGCTGCTCTTCGGCGCGCGCTGGCAGCCACTGGCCCCTCTGCTCGAAGGCTTCCCCCGCCTGTACGTCAGCAGCGCCAACCGCACCGGGCAGCCGCCCGCGGCCACCGCGGCCCTCGCCACGGCGATGTTCGGGCCCGACATCCCTGTCGTCGACGGCGACGGCCTGCGCGACACCGCCGTCCCGCACGCCGCCACCACGATGCTGCGCATCGCCCACGACGGCGGGCTCACCCACATCCGGCCCGGGGCCCAGGACCGGGCCCACGGCCCGGATCCGGCCGCGTACCTGGGCTACCTGCGCAACGCCGCTCAGCGCTTGCGCGCGATGCCGCCCCACACCCCGACGTCCGGCGAGTCGCCGAACGGGTTCGGGTCGGGCCGCCAGTCCTGAATCGGCACGACGCCGGGCTCCACCAGTTCCAGGCCGTCGAACAGGCCGACGATCTGCTCGGAGTCGCGCAGGTAGTACTTGACCGCGCCGCTCTCGTTGTAGAGACCGGTGGCCTTGGCGTTGAGCTCGTTGGTGTTGACGCTCTCGTTCAGCGCCAGGTAGCTGCCCGACGGCAGGGCCTGCATCAGGCGCCTGATGATCGAGCGGGCCTGCTCGTCCCCGTCGTCGTTGGGCACGTGGCCCAGGACCTGCATCAGGATCAGCGCGACGGGCCGGTCGAAGTCCAGGGTCTTGCCCGCCTCGTCAATGATCGCCTCGGGGTCGTGCAGGTCGGCCTGGATGTAGGCGGTGGTGCCCTGCGGGTCGCTGACCAGCAGCGCGTTGGCGTGCGCCAGGATCAGCGGGTCGTTGTCGACGTAGACGACGCGGCTCGCGGGGTTGACGCGCTGGGCCACCTCGTGGGTGTTGTCGGCGGTGGGCAGTCCGGTGCCGACGTCCAGGAACTGGCTGATGCCCGCCTCGCCGGCCAGGTGCCGGATGACCCGGCCGAGGAAGTAGCGCGAGAGCCGCGCCAGGTCGAAGATGCCCGGGTAGACCGCGGCGAACTGGTCGCCGGCCTCGCGGTCGACGGGGTAGTGGTCCTTGCCGCCCAGCCAGTAGTTCCAGATCCGGGCAGAGTGCGGGACGGTCGTGTCGATGCCGGGCTTGTGGGCGTCGGGGATCTCGGGATCGTCGCTCATCGCGGTGGCTGCCTTCTTATATCCGGGAACTGACTCACTCACGATAGCCGTACCCCGCGTGCACGGGGCATCGCGGTCCGTCCGGAGTTGAGCTCAACGGAATCAGTGCTGGCCAACCTGCTTATTCGGACACACTATGTGTTCGAGCGGGAACTGACGGTATGCTTCCAGGCGTCGTGTACCGGCAGCGCAGTCGCCGCTCCAGGCGTGGCCGGAACACGATGGCAAGGAGGGGAAAAGCGATGCGGTCGGATCGTGACAGAGGCCTGATCCGGTGAGCGCGGCTGCCGCCGAGGGACCTGTGCGCACCGGGCTGCCGGCCTCGGCCAAGGGCAACCCGACCATCCCCCGGATCCTGCTCGGCGCCCGGCTGCGGCGCCTGCGCACGGATGCCGGTATCAGCAGGGAGGACGCGGGCTACGCGATCCGCGGATCCGAGAGCAAGATCAGCCGCATGGAGCTCGGCCGTGTCGGCTTCAAGCCCCGCGACGTCGCCGACCTGCTCACCCTGTACGGCGTGCGCGAGAGCGCCGACCGCGAGATGCTGCTGGCGCTGGCCGACCAGGCCAACGCGCAAAGCTGGTGGCACGCCTTCTCCGAGGTGGTGCCGCCCTGGTTCGAGGCCTACCTCGGCATGGAGGACGCCGCCTCGGTCATCCGCTGCTACCACACGCGCCTGGTCCCGGGCCTGCTGCAGACCGAGGACTATGCCCGCGCTGTCATCGGCTCCGGGAATCCGCTGGCGCGCGCCGACGAGATCGACCGGCGGGTCGCTTTGCGCATGCGCCGTGCCCGCCTGCTGCACCGCCCGCATCCGCCCAAGCTGTGGGTGATCCTCGACGAGGCCGTGCTCCGGCGCCCGCCCGGCAGCCACGACACGATGCAGGCTCAGATCGAGCACATGCTGGAGCTGTCCAGGCTGCCGCACGTGACCATCCAGGTCGTGCCGTTCCACCGCGGCGGCTACGCCGACGCCGGCAGCCACCGCTTCACGCTGCTGCGCTTCGCCGAGGCGGCGTTGGGCGACATCGTGTACCTGGAGCACCTCACCGGCGCGACCTTCCTGGACAAGACCGATGACCTGGACGCGTATACAAAGGTCATGGATCAGCTGTGCCTGGACGCGCTTCCGGCGGCCGGCAGCACTGACTTCCTCGTCGACATGGTCAAGGAGATGTAGCCGGGAGAGCTTCATCGGGCGGGCTGCCGGTCGGTGGGGCGGTGCGGGGCGACGGTCCGGCCGTCCGGCAGCAGTTCCCCGGTGTCCTCGAAGCAGACGACGCCGTTGCACAGCTGGCTCCATCCCTGCTCGGGATGGCGCGCCACGCAGCGTGCCGCGTCACGGTCGGGGGCGTCGGCGCTCGGACCGGCCGGGTCGTGCGGACAGAATCGGCGCGGTCGCGGAAACGCGCTCAGCGTCGGTCGCTCGGCCAGGGGGATGGTGATCACCATGACAGTCACCGCCTTGCTGGGTGTTCGGTGATCTGGCTCCGAGATGCCTCGTGAGCCGGGTCTTGGTTCCGGAGGCCGTCATCACTCGGCCTCCGCCAGGATCCTGGTCAGGGTCCTGATCGCGCTGTCGGCGTCCTGCCCCTCGGCGTGCACGGTCACGGTGCTGCCGAGCGTGGCGCCCAGGCTCATCACCGCCAGCACCCCGGTGGGGTCGATCGACCGGCCGCCGTATTCGAGCCGGATGTCGCTGGAGAACTTCGCGGCCTCCTGCGCGAGCTTGCCCGCGGGCCGGGCGTGGAGGTTGGCCGGCAGCGTCACCTGCGAGGAGGAGTGGACCGGCACTTCCGGTTCCGGCGCCGATCCGGGCCCCGAGCCGTCGTCGAACTTGGCCACGCCGCGCGCCTGGCGAGCCGCGCCGGCCACGGCCGCCAGGTCCGCGCCGGCGGCGGCGGTCACGGCGGCGGCCACCGCGCCCTCGACGAAGGGCGCGTCCACGAGCAGCACGTCGGCGCGCGGGTGGTCCTCCAGGACGGCGAGCGCCGTCAGCACCGAGCTGCCCAGGTCCGGCAGGATCACGACGCCGTGGCCGCGGTCGGCCTCGGCTATCGCCGCCAGGATCAGGTCGTAGCTGGTGCCGATGCCGCCGTCCCGCGTGCCGCCCGCCGCGGCCACCGGGACCCGGTCCGAGCCGATCTGTGCGAGCAGTTCCCGCAGGCCCGAGGCCAGGTGGGCGCTGTGTGAGACGAGGACGATGCCGATGGACTGGTTCATGGACAGTGATCGTAGATCCCGTAACGCTGTTCAGCAATACTGAACAGACGGAAATATTCAACGCCTTCGCCGGTGTCGACCGCGTCGCTGGTCGACCGGCTGCGCGAGGGGAGTCGGCGGACTCGCCAGAGCATCACCCATTTGGCGTAGCGCAGGTCGATGCGGGTTTGCCACGCTGGGCCCGCGCTGCGAGGTCTCGCGACGGTCACGACAGTGCGCCATGTCTTGACAGCGCCATCCGCCCGGTCTAACTTCCGAACATCGTTCAGTGATGACGAACACATGTCAGTCACGTTAACGCCTGCTGGCGATGCGCCGGAGAGCCGGTCCGACCCCGACCTTCCCCCTCCAGCCCCTGCTCAGCGGCACGCCATCCAGTGTCCCCGCGCTCCTGTCCCCTCAGAGGAGGTGAGACGCCCGCCGGCTCCCGGTCGGGCGGATCATGGCAGAAAACTCGTTCCCCCAGAAGCTCCTGGCGGAGCTGATCGGCACCGCGGTGCTGGTCTTCATCGGTGTCGGCTCCGTGCCGGCCACCCTGATCGTGGGCGGCAAGGCCCCGTTCACCATGGCCGAACTCGGCATGATCTCCTTCGCGTTCGCCCTGGCGGTGGTCGCGCTGGTCTACACGCTCGGCCACGTCTCCGGCTGCCAGATCAACCCGGCGGTGACCCTCGCGCTGGCCGCCACCGGCAAGATGCCCTGGCGCGACGTGCCCGGGTACCTCGCCGCGCAGGTCGCCGGGGCCACCGTGGGGGCCTGGGCCATCGTCGGCGTGCTCGGGCACAAGGCGGTCGACGTCGGGCTGGGCATCGCCTCCTACGGCTCCGGCGTCGGCACCGGCCGGGCGTTCCTGGCCGAGGCCATCGGCACCGCGATCCTGGTGTTCGTGGTGTTCGGCGCGGCGGTGGACGCCCGGGCCCAGGGCTCGTTCGCGGGCCTGGCGATCGGCCTGGCGGTGTTCGCGATCATCATCCCCGTCGCCCCGGCCACCGGCGCCTCCATCAACCCGGCCCGCACCATCGGCCCGATGCTCATCGGCCAGTTCTTCGGCGGAACCGTGCACTGGAACCAGCTCTGGGTCTACCTGGTCGCAGAGGTCTGCGGCGGGGTGGCCGCCGGGTTCCTGTACAGCCTGCTGAACCCCAAGCGCGCGACGGCACCCGCCGCGCAGTCCGTCCCGGCGTCCGCCGAAGGAGTCCCGGCATGAAGAAGCTGATCAATTCCCCCGACACCGTTCTGGCCGACGCCCTCGCCGGGATCTCCGCGGCCCACTCGAATCAGAGTGTGGATACGCAGACTTGCGTCATCACCCGGGCCGGCGGGCCCTCGGTGGGCAAGGTGGCGCTGATCTCCGGTGGTGGTTCGGGTCATGAGCCCCTGCATGGTGGGTTCGTCGGCGCGGGGATGTTGCATGCGGCGTGTCCGGGGGAGGTGTTCACCTCGCCGGTGCCGGATCAGATGGTGGCGGCGGTGAACGGCGGTGCCGGGGTGGTGTTCATTGTGAAGAACTACACCGGCGATGTCATGAACTTCCAGATGGCTGCGGAGTTGGCTGCCGATGACGGTATCGAGGTGGCGACGGTTCTGGTCGATGACGATGTCGCGGTGAAGGACTCGACCTGGACGGCCGGTCGTCGTGGCACCGGTGCGACGGTGTTCGTGGAGAAGATCGCCGGGGCTTTTGCCGAGCAGGGTGCGGGCCTGGGCGAGGTGGCCGAGTTGGGTCGTCGGGTGAATGCGGCCTCGCGCAGTTTCGCGGTGGCGTTGACTGCGTGTACGACGCCTGCGGCCGGTAAGCCCGGCTTCGAGTTGGCCGAGGATGAGATGGAAGTCGGTGTCGGTATCCACGGCGAGCCCGGCCGCAGCCGGGAGAAGCTGGAGCCGGCCTCGGCGATCGTGGCCCGTTCCCTGGACGCCATCTTCGCCGACCAGCCGCTGGCTGCCGGTGACGAGACCATCGTGATGGTCAACGGCCTCGGCGGCACCCCGCTGATCGAGCTCTACGTGGCCTACGCCGAAGTCGCCAAGTACTTCGCTGAGCGCGGTGTGCGTATCGCCCGGAACCTCGTCGGCAACTACATCACCAGCCTGGACATGGCAGGCGTCTCTCTCACGGTGTGCAAGGCCGACGAGCAGATGCTCGCCCTCTGGGACGCACCGGTGAACACCCCAGCCCTGCGCTGGGGCGCCTGAGGACGAAGGAGCCGAGTGATGGACACTCACCTGACCCGACTGTGGATGCGGGCCGTCGCCACGGCGATGGACCTCCACAAAGATCGCCTGACCCAGCTGGATTCGGCCATCGGCGACGCCGACCACGGCGTGAACATGCAGCGCGGTTTCACCGCCGTCGTGGCCGCTCTGGACGACTACGAAGCCGAGAACGTCGGCGACGTACTCGTCAAGACCGGGACCACGCTGATCTCCAGCGTCGGCGGCGCCGCCGGCCCGCTGTATGGCACCTTCTTCCGTACCGCGGGCAAGCAGCTGACCGCCCCGACCGCCGACGGCGGCGAGCTCGCGTCCGCGCTGGGCGCCGGCCTGCGCGGATTGCAGAAACTCGGTGCCGCCGTGCCGGGGGACAAGACCATGGTCGACGCCCTGATGCCGGCCCTGGCCGCGTTCGACTCCGAAGCGCCCGCAGCGGCAGCGGCGAAGGCCGCCGACGCCGCCGAGGCGGGCATGCGCGGGACCATCCCGATGCAGGCGCGCAAAGGCCGTGCCTCCTACCTCGGAGCCCGCAGCGTCGGCCACCAGGATCCCGGCGCCACGTCCGCCGCGCTGATTTTCCGTGCGCTGGTGGAGGTGCTTCAGCCGTGAGCCGACAGAACTTCCCCGGCCAGCTGGCCTCGCCGGGCACCGCTCTGGGCGTGCTGCACCGCATCGACGCACCGCCGGCCGAGATCCGGCCGCGCCGTGCGGACAGCGGTGCGCCCGACACCGTCGCAGAGTCCTTTGACGCCGTGGCCGGGCAGCTTCAGGAGCTGGCGTTGAGCCTGCGTGCCTCGGGGCAGAGCGACCTGGCCGACATCGTCGAGGCCAACAGTTACATCGCTCTGGACAAGGAGCTGCGTGGAGCCGCTGTCCGCCGGATCGGCGAAGGCGATTCGGTGACGCACGCCGTCTCCCACGCCGTCCACGAATACGCCGACATGCTCGCCGCGCTCGAGGACGCGACCCTCGCCGAGCGCGCGGCGGACGTCCGCCAGGTCGGACGCCGCGTCCTGGCCTACCTCTCCGGCTCCGGGGCCGCCGCGCCGGACGGCCCGCTGGTGCTGGTCGCCCACGAGGTCGGCGCCGCGGACCTGCTGGAGCACGGCGAGACGGTGGTCGCGGCGGCCTCCGTGATCGGCGGGCCGAACTCGCACGCCTCGATCATCGCGCGCTCGCTGGGCATCCCGCTGATCCTGGGTATCGACCCGGCCGTGCTGGAGCATCCGGACGGCACCGAGGCCCTCATCGACGCCGAGTACTCCAGCATCACCCTGTATCCGGACGACGACGAGCGCGGCACCGCCCTCACCACGATGGACGCCGCCCGGCGCCGCCGCGAGATCCTCGCGACCGAGCGCGATCTGCCCAGCCGGACGCTCGACGGCGTGGACATCGGCCTGCGGGCGAACATCGCCACACCGGTCGAGGCCAAAGCCGCCAACGCCGCGAACGCCGGCGGCGTGGGTTTGCTCCGTACCGAGCTGCCCTTCCTCGACGCGCGCGGCTGGCCCACCGAGAACCAGCACGCGGCCGTTCTGCGGCCCATTCTCGGCAAGCTGGCCGGGCAGCCGGTGACCGTGCGCACGCTGGACTTCGCCGACGACAAGTTCCCGCCGTTCCTGGCCGACCAGGCCGTGGACGGGCACCTGGGCCGGGGCCTGCCGCACATGCTCGCCGACCCGAAAGCCTTCGCGCATCAGTTCCGTGCGATCCTCACCGCCGGGGCGGCGTGCGATCTGCGCGTCATGATCCCCATGGTGGCCGACGTCGGGGAACTGGCCGCTTGCAAGGAGATCCTGGCCGCGGCCGCTGACGACCTGGGGTTCGCACCGCCGCCGATCGGCGCCATGATCGAGCTCCCCGAGGCTGTCGCCGCCGCCGACGAGCTGGCCCGCGAGGCGGCGTTCTTCTCGATCGGCAGCAACGACCTGACCAGCCAGATCCTGGGGCTGGACCGGCGCGATCCGGCGGTGACCCCCGCGCTGGCCGCGCACCCCCGAATCCTGGCGGCCGTCGCCCGCACCGTGCAGGCCGCGCACCGGCGAGGCATTCGGGTATCAGTGTGCGGAGACGCAGCGGCGCACCCGCTGGTCATCCCGCTGCTGATCGGGCTCGGCTGCGACGTGCTGTCCGTGGCGCCGGCCGCGCTGGACGAGGTGCGCGTACGGATCCGGCGCCTGGACGCGCGCGCCTGCGCCGACGCCGCCGCTCAGGCGCTGGACTGCGACCGTCTCGACCATGTCCACCAGATAGTGCGCCGGCAGTGCTGGCCCTCGATGCCCTGACGGAAGAATATGAGCACCTATATATACGACGAGGCGTGCCGCGCTTTTCTCGCTGCGGGCAGCATGCCGCAGGGCCTGCACGAGCAGGTGGACGAACACCTGAACAGACTCGAGTCCAGCACCGGGCTGCGGCTCGGAGACGCCGAGGATCCGCTGTTGGTGTCGGTGCGTTCCGGAGCACAGCATTCGATGCCCGGGATGATGGACACCGTCTTGAACGTGGGGCTGAACGACGTCACGGTCGTCGGGCTCGCGCGACGGTCCGGCGACGAGCGCTTCGCCTGGGACTGCTACCTGCTCCGGGTACGATGCCGCTGCCGGATGACATGACCGTTCCCGCTCTCACAGCTCGACGCTCGGACTCTAAGCCCCGACGCCGACCCGCGCCGCTCCGGCTGCGCCATCGAGGCGAGGCCGGACGGGATCGGCGGGGTACGGGAATCAGCATGCAACCATCCGTCCGGCGCGTGGTCTCTCCGGGGGTATGGAGACCACGGGGAGGCGGCGTTGACCCAGATCGATCCCGCCGCGGGGGAGCCGCCGGACTATGACGCGGAGTTCCGCGCGTTCATGCTCGGCCGTTGGCCCACGCTCGTCCGGTTCGCCTACGGGCTGACCGGCGATCGCGGCCATGCCGAGGACCTCGCGCAGGTCGCTCTGGCCAAGGCCTACGCCAAGTGGGGCCGGGTGCGGGCGGCCGACGACCCGGACGCCTACGTCCGCAAGATCCTCATCAACGCCAACCATCGCCGCTTCCGCAGCCCGCGCGTTCCCGAACGCTTCACCGCTGCCGTGCCGGACCTGGCGGTCGCCGACCGGACCGGCTTCCTGGACGAGCGCTCGGCGCTGGTCGCGGCACTGATGGAGCTGCCGCCCAAGCAGCGCGAGGTGGTCGTCCTGCGCTACTGGGACGGCTTCACCGAGGCCCAGACGGCGGCCATCCTGGGCTGCTCGGTGGGCAACGTGAAGAGTCAGGCGTCGCGGGCCCTGGCCAAACTGCGGACGAGCGCACAACTGCGGGACGGGAGCCCGGCGTGATGAACGAGGACTGGAGCGCCGAGACCGGGGCCGGGGCTGAGGCCGAGACCGGGACCGGGACTGAGGGCGGGACCGAGGGCGGGACTGAGGCCGAGACCGGGGTCGGGACGGAGGCCGAGGCCGACCTGGTCAGGCGCCTGACCGAGGACCTCGGCGCCTTCGCCGTCGGCGCGGCGCCGATCGGACCCGCCATGGGCTGGGGCAAGGCGATGAAGACGCGGCGGCGCGCCACGCAGGCCGGCGTGCTGTCGGCGGCGGCCGTGGCCGTGGCCGGGGTGGTGCTGCCCTTCGCGCTGCGCTCCCGGCCCGTCGAGCCCCCGCTGGCGCCGTGGACCAACCACCCGGCGACCGCCCCGCACAAGGTGACGGTCGACCCGACGCGCACCGCGTCGGACGGCGCACCGATCTGGTCTGGATCCATCGACGGAGTCCGCTGGTCGGTCCAGGCCGGGGCGCTGGAGACGTCCTTGATCTGCGTCACCGGTGGCTACCCGTGTACCGACGCGCGTCCCGACGACGAGGTCGGCACACCGGTGGGCATCGAACAGAGCGTGACCGGGCGCGATGTCGACGCCTACCTCATCGGCATGGCCCCGGCGGTGACCAGCGTGGACGTCTACCTGGACGACGGAACGGACCTGCGGCTCCAGCCCACGCCGTATCAAGGGCACCATCTCGCGGTCCTGCGGCTGCCGCACAGCTACCCGATCGACCACATCGTGGCCCACCTGCCCACCGGGGACAAGACCACCGTCGCGCTGAACTTCCCCAACGGGTCCTCCGCCTGGGCCGTCTGGTATCCGTCCGCGGCCGTTCCCGATGGGCCGTCCGCGTCTGGCGTCGTGGCCTCCCGGGCCGGCGTCGGCAAAACCACGGAGGGAGCCGCCGTGACCGCGTATGTCGGACCGTTCGGTATCTACATCGACGAAAGCCCGATCGGGTTCGGTCCGTCGGAGTCGCACCCGTCCGACGGACTCGACGTCAGCTCCGCCCTCGGCACGATGAAGATCGCCCACGGCTCCGAATGGGCGGCCAACGAGGTCACGGACGCCGTGGACCATGTCGTGCTGGAATTCCCAGACGGTACCCACCAGGTGGTCACACCGGTCGACATCGGCGGGCACCGCTTCGTTGGGGCCTACCTGGACAAGGCCCGGCCGCCGCTGCGTGCGGTGTCCTACAACGCGGCGGGCGCGGTGCTGGCCGTCAGCGATGTGGACCACGGCCCCGATGCCGCGGCCACCCCGTCCACGCCGTGAGGTGGCTCGGGGCTTGCGACGTCGTCGATGTCGACGACGCTGCGAGGATGGGCGCACAGGGCGCCTGGACGAAGGGTATCGGGCTCCTGATCCCGGCGGGAGTGCTTACTGGAAGCTGAGCGCACCGGCACGCCGCGAGAACTCCGCGGCGTGCCGGAGTGTCGCGTCGGCCAGCCCGTCCATCACGTCGGCCATGCGCAGGATCTCCGCGGTGTTGGCGCGGGCACCGGGGTGCGCGTCGCCGCTCGTTGTCATCTCGTGCCACCCGAGGTGCCAGCCGGCGCCGTCGACCAGCCTGTTGACGGCCTCCTCCAAGGGCTCGATCGCTTTGCCGATGAGGTAGGTCCGCATGAAGGACATGACAGCTTCCGTGAGGTCCGCGGCCTCCTGGTGGCCGGCGGCGGCCAGTTCCGCCGCGCGGTCGGGATCGTCGGCCGCGGCGTGTTCGAGGGCCGTCGTGGTCAGGCGGGCGATCGCGCTGCTCGCGTGCTCGATGTAGTACTCGGCGCAGGCGTCGACCGCCTGCGCGGCCACGCGGCAGCGGAAGACCAGCTCCTCGATGTGCTCCACCGTCCACTGCTCCCAGGACTCCAGGACCTGCTGGCCAGCGGGGCCGCCGCCGAACAGGGCGACGACCTGGTGGACGACCAGGCCCATCTCGTCGTTGGTGCCCTGCATCGAGACGGCGAAGTCGCGGACGGCCGCGGCCAGCTCGCGCACGTGGCCGACGTTGAGATGGGGCCAGTCGATACCATTCGCGGCTGTGAAGGCGGCCGCGGCCGGCGGAAGCTGGAGATCTTGTTCGACGACACTGTCCACGTCAGGATCCTGGCAGAGTCCGCGGGACGGTACTACTCACGAAGGGCGCCGACGCTCCATGACGAAGATCGACCTCAAGCAGACCCTCGACTCCTACCAGGCCAAGAGCGGCCAGTTCCGCGTCCTCGACATGCCGCCGATGCGCTACCTGATGATCGACGGACACGGCGACCCCAACACCTCGCCGGTGTTCGCCGAGGCGCTCCAGGCCCTGTATCCGGTGGCGTACAAGCTGAAGTTCGCCAGCAAACTGGAGCTGGAGCGCGACTACGTCGTCATGCCCCTGGAAGGCCTGTGGTGGGCCGAGGACATGGCGACGTTCACCACCGCCCGCGACAAGTCGACCTGGCACTGGACCATGATGACGCTGGTCCCCGAGTGGATCACCACCGCCATGGCCGACGCCGCCGTGGCCAAGGCCGGTGCGAAGAACCCGCCGCCCCGCCTCGACGACGTGCGCCTGGAATCCCTGGACGAGGGACGCTGCGTGCAGACCCTGCACCTCGGATCCTTCGACGACGAAGCCGAGACCCTCGAACGCATGCACCACGAGTTCATCCCGGCATCAGACCTGAAGATGACCGGCAAGCACCACGAGATCTACCTCAGCGACTTCCGGAAGGTCGAGCCGGCGAAGCTGCGGACCATTCTGCGTCAGCCGGTCACGGCGGAGTAGAGCTGCGGCGGCGTAGCACTGCCGCTACCCAGGCTGTTGGACCGACCAGACGAAGTCCGGCGCGTCTCGAACCACCTCGACTGCTTGGTCGGTGGCGCCGGCGGGGAGAGCGAACGCAATCAGACCACTGACGCATGAACCCACGGAAAGCGGCTTGCCGTCGCCATCGGGGTACAGCGGTCCACCCAGACCGTTGCGCGGCTTCTGCTTGAGCGGCTTGGCCTTGGTGCCGTCCGCCATGATGACGTACCACGGCGCCCAGTCGACTGCCTCTGTGGCGCCTGCGGGGCCGTGGTCGAGGCACGTTTGGACATGGACCGTGGCCGTGTGGTCCGGACGCGTGGTGTAGTCGCGGACGGTGACCCGATAGCTGGACCCGCCGTCCGCGGTCGCGGACTGTTGCGTGCCCACCGAGGGCCAGAGGCCTTGCTGGAGTTTCGCCGCGTCAGGTGATGTCGAGCCGGCGGGCAGGATCCGGTCGTTCAGAGCTGTCACATCGGCGACGGCGTCGAAGAGGTCGTTGACGATGGCGAGGAACGGCACATCGTCAGAGGCGTCTTTCGCGGTGTCGCAGGCGGCCGCGGCGAAGTGCATGCGGCTCATCGCTTTCGCCCACAACGTCTGGTCGGCGCCGTCCGGCACGGGGAAGAACGTGCGAGAACGCCGGTCGGCGTCGTAGACCCCAGAACATGCCGGACGCACGATCGTGTCCCAGACGACTTGAGGCGTGGCGTCGGCGACGGTGGCCAGTTTGGGCCGTCCACGACTGGCACAGCGTCGTATCCGCCCCCGAGACGGTCATCGTCGGCGTGGCGGCGGCGATGTGGCCGGCCGACGGCCGATGTGCCGGGGCGAGTCTCGACCAAAGCCAGGACTTCCTCGACGCCTACCAGCAGGGGCGCGGCAGACGGTACTCCGCCGAGCAGATCCAGGAGACCTGGGCCGCGGGGCTGTGGATCCGCGCGTTCAACGCCAAGAAGTTCCTGCTGGACGGCCTCAGTACACTGACACCGGTCGAAGCCGAGGAGCGCCTGCGTCGTACTGGCTACTAGCTACTAGCTACTGGCCCTGATACTCGCGCAGCCCGGCCTCGGCGAGCTGGGGCAGGTAGCGATCGCCGCCGGGATCGTTTCCCTGCTCGTTGACGGCCAGCACCGTGGTTCCGATCCTGACCAGGAGGCTGTCGCACTCCAGCGGATCGGAGTCGCCGGTCATGCTGCAGCTGATGTGCACGCTGTCGTTGCCGAGCTTCGGCGCCGACGCCACCGCGAAGCGGAAGACGTCTTTGCCGCCCGCATCGGACGTCGTGACGACCGGGCACCGGCCGACCAGCGTCCGCACCTCGGCCATCGCCTGCTCGGCGGCGTCGCCGGTGTAGCTCCAGAGTACTTCGGTGCCCACCCAGAAGCGGTCCGGGTCGGTGTCGTTGGTGAGGGTGCTCGAGGCCCTCGCGCTCGCGGTCCCGGTCAACTGCGTGGCTGACAGCAGCGGGATGATGGCCTGCGAACAGGGCGCGTCGGCCGGAGGGCGCTGGGCTCCCTGATCCGCCGGGGTCTGGCTCGCCGCCTTCGCGGTGAATCCGGACGGGACGGAGTCCGCGTTCAGCAGGAGCGCGGACAACGCCGCGGAGGAGAAAGACCGCGTGGGCTGCGCGACGGCGGGGATCGCTTTGCCCGCCGGCCGCTCCGTCGTATGAGACCCCGAAGTGCCGCAGCCGGCCAGGGCGCCGACGGCCGTCGCGATCACCAGGAAGCGTGCCTTTGCTGTCACGAAGGCACGCTACAAGATCGTGCGGTCAGTTCGCATAGAGGCGCTTCGGCGCGGCATGGCGTGGCGGCCCGCCTTCGTACTTGCGGGCCGCCACGCTAACTGCCGGACCGTCAGCCCACAGTCGACAGCCCCGCAGAACGCTGCGCGCGGATTCCCCGCCGGTAGACCCCTGTGATCTCCGCGATGCGCTCTCCCAACCGGAAGGCGGTCCGTAGGTCCGCGTCCGGCGGTGCGACGTCCGGCCCCTGGTCGGCGTTGGCTTGCGCCATCGCTCCGAGCCAGCTGCCGAGGCGGTTCAGGTCGTGCTCGGTGCCGGTGCTGGTGGTCCAGCCGGCGGGCAGGTCCAGGCCGACCCAGATCATGCCGTGCTGGGCGGCCAGTACTGCCAGGTCGACCAGGGTGTTGAACTTGTCGCCGCTCTTGCCGCCGCTGGTGGTGAAGCCGGCTGCGATCTTGTCGCGCCAGCGCAGGTCGTCGGCCAGGACCTTGCTGGTCCGTTCGGCGAAGGCCTTGAACACCGAGGAGGGGCTGCCCATGTAGGTGGGAGTGCCGAAGACGATCGCGTCGGCGGCGTCCAGGGTGGGCCACAGGGCGGGGGCGTCGGGGTCGTCGACGGTCACCAGGTCCACCACCGTCCCGGCGACCGACCCGGCACCTTCGGCCACGGCCGCGGCCTGCCGGGCGGTGTGCCCGAAGCCGCTGTGGAAGGCGACGGCTATGCGCACCGGCTCGACCGGCTCCATCGGCTCGACCGGCTCAATCGGCTCGACCAGCTCGACCAGCTCGGCCAGGAAGGCGTCCGATCGCGTTGTCTCAGTCATGACATGCTCTTTCATGGAGGTCTCGAAGCCCGTCGCGGAGGGATCCGGGCCGGGCGCAGGTATGACGGAGCGGCACGCGGAAAGGTGACCTCATGGACGACCGGGAGCGACTCGCCGAGCGCTTCGATGCCCACCGCGGCCACCTGCAGGCCGTCGCCTTCCGCATGCTCGGCTCCCTGACCGACGCCGAGGACGCCGTCCAGGAAGCCTGGGTCCGCCTCGACCGCGCCGGCGCGCACGACGCTCACCAGGTGGAGAACCTCCCGGGCTGGCTGACGACGGTCGTCGGACGCATCTGCCTGGACATGCTCCGCACCCGCAAAGCCCGCCGCGAAGTGGCCGGCGACGACGACGCGGTGGCGGCCATGCCAGGGGACCGCATGGCCGAACCGGAGCAGGAGACGCTGCTCGTGGAGTCGGTGGGCCGGGCGATGCTCGTCGTCCTGGACCGCCTCTCGCCGGCCGAGCGGGTCGCCTTCGTCCTGCACGACATGTTCTCGGCCCCGTTTGACGAGATCGCCGCGATCGTGGACCGGACCCCGGTGGCGGCCAAGAAGCTCGCCAGCCGCGCACGCCGGCGCATCGAAGGCACGCCGGCCACCGAACCGGGGGAGATCGACGTCCTGTGGCACCGCCGCGTCGTCGAGTCCTTCCTCGCCGCCGCCCGCGGCCGCGACATCGCCGGCCTGCTGGCGGTCCTGGCCCCGGACGCCGTACGCCACGCCGACGCCGCCGGCCTGCCCCCGGGCGTACCGCTGGAGGTCAGGGGAGCGGACGCGATCGTGGAGGAGACGCTGCTGCTCACCCGCAACGCGATGTTCGCCGACGTCGTGCTCGTCGACGGCGCGATCGGCCTGGTCGTCGCACCGCGCGGGCGGATGCGGCTGGTCCTGGCGTTCGCGGTGAAGGACGACAGGATCGCCGAGTACTCCGTGATCGCCGATCCGCAGCGGCTGGAGCGGCTGGAGTTGGCGGTGCTGCCGCCGTCGCGGTGAGAAACGTACGGTATCCGGTCACGGTCGGCATTTTGGAAGAAGCGTCCACGCGCCCGACGGTCCTAGGTTCCCTCACAGGAGTCCAGATCGGACGAGGTCGGAGGGGATGTCGTGCCGAACATGCCTGGCATGCCGGGGATGGCCATGGGCACCGGGCACCATGTGCCGGTGCTCGACACAGTGGGTGCGGTGGGGTTGCTGGCGTGGGCCGTGGCCATGTGGCTGGCGGTCGCGGTGCTGGCCTTCGTCGATCGGCGGGGCAGGCGGGCCTGGCTGTACAAGGCCGGCCTGACCGTCATCGTGATCGGCGTGATCGGCCAGATCGGGCACCTGGCCGAGCACGTCGCTCAGGCCGGCTACTGGATCTGGCATCCGGAGGCGCCGTCGTGGATGACGCCGTGGGGTACGGGTCTGGCCAACGGGTTCCAGCAGATCGACCCCGGCAGGAAGACCCTGGGTATGGAGATCCTGCATCTGGTCGGCAACTTCATCTTCCTGGCCGGCCTGGCCGCCGTCATGGTCCTGACCCGCCGTGCCCGGGCCACCCGCACCCGGTGGTGGGGAAGGATGGGCGTGTGGATGCAGGGCATCCACGGCCTGGAGCACCTGTCGCTGACCGTGTCGATCTGGCTGGGCGCCAAGGAGGCGGTCGGGCTGTCCACGTGGTTCGGTCAGCTGACCCCCGGGCCGGGGGCCGTCACGTATCGCGTGTGGTGGCATTTCTGGGCCAACGTCATGGGCTCGTTCATCTTTGCCATGGCGCTGTGGCATCTGCGCCGGGAACGGGGCGAGATCGCCGATTCGTTCCGTGACGCCCCGGTGCACCCGCCGGTGCCGGTCGACGCGCTGACCTGACCGCCTCGACCTGACCGCCTCGACCTGACCGCCTCGACCTGACCGCCTCGACCTGACCGCCTCGACCTGACCGCCTCGACCTGACCGCCTCGACCCGATCGCCTAGACTCGATCGCGACCCGGGCCCGAGCTCGTTACCAGGCCACCGGCCCGGCGTCGTCGAAGAACCCGCCGGTCGGTCCGTCGTCGGGCAGGGTCGCGAGGCGAATCGCGATCGCAGCACCCTGGTGCGGAGTGCGGACGCCCTGGAAGCCGTTGAGATCGGTGGCGGTGAAGCCGGGACAGCCGCAGTTGATCAGGATGCTGGTATCGCCCAGTTCCTTGGCGTATTGGACGGTGACGGCGTTCAGGAACGTCTTCGACGCCAGGTACACGGCCGGAACCGGGCCCATGTCGACGCCGGGCGTGGTCTGCAGCGTCAGCGAGCCGACGCTGCTGGACATGTTCACGATCCGCGGTGCCGCCGAGGGGCGCAGCAGCGGCAGCATCGCGTTGGTGACGCGGATGACCCCGATCACGTTGGTCTCCACGACGCCCCGTACCGTCGCGGGATCGACCGTGGCGGGTGTCTGCGGCATGCCCCCGGTGATCGCGGCGTTGTTGACCAGGACGTCGAGCCCGCCGGCCCGGTCGGCGATCAGCTCGGCCGCGGCGGCCACGCTCGCGTCGTCGGACACGTCCAGCGCGACGCCGAACGCGTCGGCCCCTCCCGCGCGCAGCTTCTCCACCGCGGTGTCGCGCCGCTGCTGGTCCCGTGCGCCCACGCCGACGCGCCAGCCGAGGGCGCCCAGGCCCGCGGCGATCTCGTAGCCGATTCCCTTGTTCGCGCCGGTCACCAGCGCGATCCTCTGTTCGCTCATGCCGTCGATCCTGGTGCGGACTCCGATGGGGCGTCCAAGACCGAGTGGGTGGGCGGCGATACCGCACGGATATCGGCCGTGGTCGGCGCCCGGATACGATGACGCGGTGGAGACCCGGGAGCTGCGGTACTTCGTCGCCGTCGCGGAGGAGCTGCACTTCGGGCGCGCGGCGCAGCGGCTCGCGATGGCCCAGCCGCCGCTGTCGCGGGCGATCCGGCAGCTCGAACGG
The DNA here is from genome assembly GCF_041262705.1 of Catenulispora sp. MAP12-49. Classification (NCBI taxonomy): domain Bacteria; kingdom Bacillati; phylum Actinomycetota; class Actinomycetes; order Catenulisporales; family Catenulisporaceae; genus Catenulispora; species Catenulispora sp. MAP12-49. The sequence goes on from NZ_JBGCCP010000020.1 coordinate 28,168, forward strand.
CGGCTCGGAGTCGTTCTGCTGCACCGAACCCCTCGGTCGATCGCCTTGACCGAGGCCGGATCGGTGCTGCTGCGGGAGGCCCGGGCCGCGCTCGCCGCGGTCGAGGCCGCCGAGCGCCGCACACGCCGCGCCGCCGCCGTCGACGGTCGGCCCGGCGTGGTGCTGGCTGCGAAGGCCGGAGCGGCCGGCGAACTGTTGGCGAAGCTGCTGGACGCCTACGCCGCCGAACCCGACGCCGTCGCCGTCGCCGTCGAGGTGGTGCTGTGCGGGCCCGGCGAACAGGTGGGGATGCTGCGCGACGGGCGTGCCGACGTCGCCCTGCTCCAACGTCCCTTCGACACGACCGCCGGATTCGACACCGAGGACCTGTACACCGAGCAGCAGATCGTGGTCCTGCCCGCAGGCCATCCGCTCAGCGGCCGCTCCCACGTGTCGATGGCCGAGATAGCCGCTCTGCCGGACCTGCCGCGGCCGCGCTGGCCTCGATTCGACGGCAGCTATCCGGACGGCCCGGGCCCGCAGGTGCGCAACCACACCCAGCTGTTCCAACTGATCGCGCTCGGCCGGGCCTGCGCCCTCGTGCCCGAGTCGCTGCGAGCCGGGCTGCGCGACGGTCACGCCACCGTGCCGGTGCCGGACGCGCCGGCGGTCACGACCGTCATCGCCTGGCCGCCGCACAGCAGATCCCAAGCCGTCGCCGACCTCGTTCGCACCGCGATTCGCCTTTAGGCTGCTCGTATGGCGGCATCGAGCCAAGAGAGTCCTGAACTGACGGCGGAATTCACCATGGAGCAGCCCGTCGGCACGGTTCGCGGCCATGCTCGTATCCTGATCCGGCCGACGGACGACGGAGCCGGCACGATCCTGCGGCTGCGCCGCTACCTGCCGCACGTGACCCTGCTGCGCTACCACGACTGCGCGCAGGACGGCTCCGTTCTGGGGCCGGAGCGCGACGCGGTGATCGTCCCGGGCGAGGACCCCCGCCACATCGAGTGCGCCGTGGACCTCTCGCCCGGAGCCGTGACCCGCGAGTACCGCCTGGAATGGGAACTCGACCCCGACGACCATCCGGCGATCGGTGTCGGCGGTGGCGAAATGCTGTTGTTCCGCGCCTATCTGATGGATCGCAGTGAGGACGGCGCAGAGAAGAACGGCGCAGAGAAGACCTGGGATCAGCGGCGCATCGTCATCCGGTGGTCGTCGCCCGAGGACCCGTCCTCCGCCTTCGACCGCTGGCGCTTCGCCTGATCGTGCTGAGCGGGCAACCGGCCTGGCCGCGGCCCGAGAGCGCCAGAAGGCCCGGCGAGTCTCGTACTACGTCGTGGCCGGGAGGTCCAGGTCGGGTACCGCCGGCACTGGCCGGGTCGCGTAGCGGGCCATCAGCGCTTCGATCCATTCCGGATCCGGCGCGTGCCCGAGCTCGCCGATCCGCGCGGCCAGTTCGGCGAAGTAGTCTTCGTAGCCGCTGGGCGTGAGCATGACGATGTAGCGTGCCGATTCGGCGAACGGATTGGCGAAGCCGTGGGCCAGACCGCGTCCGGCGAACACGGTGTCGCCTGCTGCCGCGGTCCGGAAGCCCGCATCGATCCGGAACCGCATGCGGCCTTCAAGCAGGACGAAGCACTCGTCGTGTCCCTGGTGCACATGCGGCGCCGGGCCCGGGTGCCCCGGTTTGAGGACGCCCTCGACGACGGTGAGCGCACCACCGGTGTCCGCGGCCCCGACCTTGACCGCCATGTCCCAATCCGGGAGGTCGAGCCGTCCGCCTTCGCCCTGGCCGAGCACGAAGCCGCGGGGCGCCTCTCCGATGACATCGCTCATGCGGACCAGGCTAGCGCCACCTGCGCCGGGACCCCGGCGTCCATCGTTCGGGCTAGTGCCGCCGCTGAGGGACTGGCGGGGTGCGGTGGTGCGGCTTTGACTTGTGGCAACGTACAGAGGCGTTACCGCGGAAGGCGGTGCAGGATGCTGACGGCCGCGAGCCTTTTCGGCGAGATCCGCGACGACGACCAGTCCTACCGGCTGTTCTGCAGCATCGCCATGCAGGGGGAGAGCCAGGGCGGCTGGGAGAACGGACGCATCGCCCGGCTGGTCCCCGACCGCGTCCTGGCGCCGAAGGTGGCCAGGCACGGCGCGGACGAGGACAAGCACGGCCGCATCTTCCGCAGCCTGCTGCGCAAGCGCGGGCTCGAGCCGGTCCAGGTGCCGCCCGAGACCGACTACACGATGCTCCTGGAACGGCAGGGCATCGGCCTGGCCCATGAGCGGCTGGGCCGCGACGAGCCGCTGACCGAGCACGACGTGCTCGTCTACCTCGTACACAGCCGGGTGACCGAGCAGCGCGCGGCCGAGCAGATGCGCCTGCTGCGCAAGATCTTCGGCGACGACCCGGAGCTCGGGCGTGCGGTCCGGATGATCTGTGCCGACGAGAACAACCACCTCGCGTACTGCCACGAGGAGCTGCTCCGGCTGTCCGCGCAGGGGCACCGCGACGAGATCGAGAGCCTGCTGCGCACCACCGCGCTCGCGGAGATCCGCGTCTACCGCGCGGTGAGCCTCGCGGTGATGAAGCACATGGGGCGGATTCTGGAGTGGCCGCGGTGGAAGCAGATGGTGCTCGCACTCGGTTCCCATGCCGTGTACTGCTATGAGCGGCTGGGCGGCTACCGCCGGATGATCGTGCTCAAGGCGCCGCCGCCCGCCTTGCGCAACGCGATGGGTCGGGAGCGACCTTCCGAGCACCACCGCGGTGCTGCCACGCCGACGTCGGCGAGCACGTAGCCGACCTGGAAGTCTGGAAGTCTGGAAGTACAGCGTCACGCGCCTTCGCGCGGGGCGACGGCATCGGCAGCGGCATTGGCGTTGGCATCGGTGGCCAGAGCGCGGAAGGTGACGGTCTGGTCGAAGCGCAGCAGCGCGACGGTCAGCCCGGCCATGACCACCGCCATGATCGCGTGCCCGGTCGCGGTGGTGATGGCGGCCCCGGCCGCGCCCAGCAGCAGATGCGTCCCCATCCGCAGGCCGATCAGGCCGACGGCGATGGCGCGGGTGCGCTTGCCGCGCAGCATGGCGCGGACCAGCTTGATCCGCCGGCGCAGCACGGTCGCCGACACGAGCCCGTTGACCAGGCCCAGCCCGACGAGGACCGGCAGCGCCTTCGGGTTCATCTTCACGAGGTCGTAGGAGCCGGCCAGGACGCCCTCGAAGGCGAAGAACCACGTCGGCAGCGGCCGCACCTGCGAGACGTCGACCTGCGCGGCGCCCCCGGAGCGCTTCGAAGCGGCGCGACGGACGGGGCTGAGGGTGTCGGTCAGGCTCATGGCGGGGCTCCTCGGATGCGGTTCAAGTCACTGGGTTCGACCTAGAATTTAGGTCCGACCTAGCTCTATGTCAAGCACAAATTTAGGCCCGACCTAGATTTGTCGACGGGCGCGGAAGAGGTAGCAGCGCCCACGCTTGCCGTCTGCATCAGAGCTTTGCCACGCGTTCATCACACGCAGGTTGATGCGCATGTACGGGTCCTGAAATCTTGATCGACGGCTCGCCTGGGCGGGTATCGCAGCGAACGCGGCGATCGACAGGACGGCGCTGAACGACGAGGTCGACGGCGACACCGGCCACGCGACCCTCACCATCACGGGCTCGTTCACCTCCGCCGGCTGCGCGAACGGCCACGCCTGTGGCATGTGACCACCCCTCGGATGGCGAAGACCTTCCGGACGGCCTCATGGCGCGCATCGACGCCGAGGCCGTCCGGCCCTGCCTGGAGATCGGATTCCGCCCGGGCGAGCTGCTGAACCACAGCACGGTCGTCGTCGAGTACACCGACGGCTTCAACCCCGGACCCGGCATCGAACCGCACTTGGAGACCTCGGCCGGCGACATCCAGAACTTCCCGGTGAGGAGTTGCGCGACACCGGTGACAGCGGCGCCGAATCCGAAGACTGATCCGCTCACGGCAGCAACGGCGGCCCCACGATCTCGACGCCGAACTCGGCGGCCAGGCGGGTCAGCTCGTCCGGTCCGAGCGGCTCGCCGTGGGCCGCGGCCTTCGCGACGAAGCGCTCGAAGCCTCCCGGGGTGTGCAGGGTCAGGAAGCGGGCCTGGGGCGACACGACGACGAAGCCGTGGGGCAGGTCGCGGGGGAGCAGTGCCAGGCCGCCGGGGCCGACCTGGTGCCGGTCGTCGCCGACCTCGACTCGCAGCTCTCCTTCCAGGACCAGGAAGGTCTCCTCGTCGTCGCGGTGCAGGTGCAGCGGGGACACGTAGCCGCGTTCCCCGGTGTGCTCCAGGAGCGCGAAAGTCCCGCCGGTGTGTTCTGAGCCCGCGCGCAGACGCAGGAGTGCGCCGAGGAACGGAATGGAGGCCTGATCGTCGGGAGTTGTGATGACGGGTGTACTTGTCCCGCCCCGAGGCTGTGTCATGGCTCCACTGTCGTTCGCGCCCCGATGGGGCGTCCAAGGCATCGCCGGCATCACCCGATGTCGAGGCGGCATGAGGCAAGGTGGGGAAGGGATGATGGGGCGGATGGGCAGACAAGCGCCGCAGGATCGGGCGGACCTCGATCCCCGTTTGCTCCGCGGCTTCGTCGCCGTCGCGGAGGAGGGCCACTTCGGGAACGCGGCGTCCCGGCTGGCCATCGCGCAGCCCGCCCTGAGCCGGCAGATCCAGCAGCTCGAACGGCAGCTGGGATTGGAGCTGTTCACGCGGACCCCGCGCGGGGCCGCCCTGACCGCGGCCGGTGCCCGGATCCTGCCGGAGGCCAGGCAGGCTCTGGCTCAGAACGACTGGATCCTGCAGGTCTCTGCGATGCTGGCCGGCGGGCCGGTCGCCGCGGTCCGCATCGCCGCGCCGATGCCGCTGCCTTCCCAGAGCCTGATCGCCCAGGCGTTGCGGGAGTTCCGGCGCGACTATCCCGAAGTCCCGGTCGAGGTTCTGGAACTGCCCGACCAGGAGCAGGCCGCCGCCGTGTCCCGGGGAGACATCGATCTGGCCCTGTCCTGGGATTCCTGGGATTCCCGGGACGAGCCCGACACGCCCGGTTTGCTCGCCGAGCCCTTGCTGACCGAGAAGAGCTACGCCGTCGTCCCGGCCGGCCATGCCCTGTCCGCACTGGACAGCATCGGGCCCAAGGACCTCAGCTCCTATCCGGTGCTGTTTCCCGTCCAGGAACGCGGCCACTGCTGGCACCTGCTGCGGACCGCGGCGGACGCCTCGGGGGTGTCGATCCGGCCTGTCCAGACCGCACCCTCAGCAGTGCTGAACCTCGTCCGGGGCGGACTGGGCATCTCGGTGGTGCCGGGGTCCTTCCGCCTGGCTGCCGATCCGGAACTGGCTTTCATCCCGGTCGCCGACCAGACCAACACCACGACCCTGCTCAGGCGCGCGACCGGGCTGCCGGCCACCGTGCAGAGGTTCGTCGCCCAGACCCGGGACGCGGCTGCCGCCTTGGCCGACGAGCACCCGGACGTGTGGACGAGTGCCGACTCGTGGGCCGGCTGAGAGGTCTGCGACGGTTGGGCTCGGCGGCTCGGCGGCTCGGCGGCTCGGCGGCCTGGCAACCCGGTGGTCCGGCAACCCGGCGACCCGGCGGCCCGGCAGCCCGGCGACCCGGCTACCGATACCCGCTCAGGGCGTCTTCGGCTCAGCCGCACCCGCGACCGGTTCCGGTGCCAGCGCGGAGGCGTCCTCCGGCCACGGGCTCAGGGTCGGGTCGGAGCGCTTCCACCACATCACCCAGACCAGCACGCCGCCCACCGCGGCCAGCAGCAGCGCGATCCTGCCGCGGGACCGGGACCCGCCGCCGCGCGTCCCATGCCGCGAGATCCGCTCGATCTGGGCCGGGCTCACCTCGCCGAGCAGGCCGGACAGTGCCGCCGAACCCCGGGAGGCGGCCTCGGCCCGGATCGGGCGGGTGCGTTCGGCCGTGGTGTGCGCGACCGTGTGCGCCGCCCTCGACGCGGCCGTGGTGACCTTGGGCGCCACCTCGTCGAACTCTTCGCGGAGCTTGTGTCCGGCCTCGGCGGTGCGCTCGGACACGGTGTGCCCGACCTCGCCAAGACGACTGCGTTCCGGCGCCTTGTGCGTCAGGTGCTTCATGCTGGTCCCTCTCGGTTCAGCTGGGTGGTGGACTTGCAGCACCCGGCTGCCCAGACGCGACCAGAACATGCGCTCCCGAGCACTTCGATCTCTGTGAGGTCTTCACGGAGCGCCGATGTGAGGCGTGACGCGCGAGCTCAGCGGGCGCTGCCGAGGTTCCGGTCGCTGTCGGAGCCGGAGAGCATCAGGGTCGTCTCCTCGATGCGGCGGAAGCGGCCGTCGGGGGCGAACTCGGCGAAGAGGTAGACCTCCATGCGGACGGTGGATCCGTCGGTCTTGACGATCTCCATCGTGTGGCGGTCGGCGTACCGGTTGTCGCGGGAGAGCTCGTCGTGGACCTCGACCGAGCCGCCGGCGGTGATGGTGCGCAGGTGGGCGATGTGGGCGAGGAACTCGGTGCGGTCGGCCCAGTCGCCGTCGGTGCGCTGGCGGTAGTCGGGGGCGAAGTGCCGCTCGGCGGCCTCGTCCAGGTCCAGGCCGGGGGTCAGGAGCAGGTCGGTGAGAGCGGTGCGGATGTCGGTGGTGTTCATGGGATTCCTCCGGGTGCGCGCGGGGTGTGCCCGCCTGGATCGTTCTGAGATGCGTGCCTCGGGCACGCATCTGACGATAGCAGAAGAAGCGTGCGTCGCGCACGCTAATCTGAAGCGGTGAACTCGACCGGACACGACATCGCCGAATCCCTCGGGCAACTCCTGCGACGAGGCACCCGTGAGCACTTCTACACGCGGCTGACCGACGGGTTGGGGGAAGCCGTCGACGAGCTCACCTACCCGGTCCTCAGCGGCCTGGCCCGCACCGGCGCGTGCAGCGCCGCCGACCTGGGCCGCGAGATCGGACTGGACCGCACCACCGTCACCCGCCGCGCCGACCGCCTGGAACGCGCGGGCCTGCTTGAGCGCCGGCCGGACCCGGCCGACGGCCGCGCCACCCTCCTGGCGCTCACCGAAGACGGCCGCACCGTCATCGCGGTGAGCCGGCAGCGGTTGGACGCGGGGATCGACGAATCCCTGGCGGCCTGGCCGGAAGGCGACGCACAAACCTTCGCGCGCCTCCTGCGGCGCTTCCTCGACGAGGGCCCCTTCGCCGCCGACCGGGAATGACTGGGGGTATTTCAATATTCCAATGATTTGGCATGAATTCGGATAGAATAGGCAAATAATTCGCACACGGCCCAGCGAAAGGCGCCAGCCAGTGGGAAGGCCAATGAGTCTCAGTGCGGCGCCGTCCGGCCCGAGACCGCTTTGGACCGGGCTGGCGCTGCTGATGACCGTGGGCGCCATCGTGCTCTCCGACGTGCTCACACCTGCCTGGTTCCACGCGCGCTCGCTGCTCTTGCTGGTACCGGTCGCCGCGGCCCTGACCTCCTCGATATTGATCACCGCGCTGACGGTCGCCGGCGCGATAGGAGCGTTCGTCTACCTGGCGTGGGCCGGGTCGGCAGTCGAGTTCACCAGCGGGTACGTCATCTTGGTGGTCGGCTGCCTTGTCGCCGCACTGTTCGTCGCGGCTGTGCGTGAGCAGCAGCGGCGCCGGTTGGCCGTCTCCGACGAGGTCGCGCGAGCTGTGCAGCGTGCGGTGCTGCGTCCGCTGCCGAGCACGATCGCCGATCTGCGTGTCGCCGAGGCGTATCTGCCGGCGGCGGAAGGCGCGTTGATCGGCGGCGACTGGTACGACGTACAGCCGTCCCGCTACGGCGTGCGTGTGGTGATCGGAGACGTCAGCGGAAAAGGGCTTGCCGCCGTTGATGCCTCGGCGGCGCTGTTGGGCGCGTTTCGGGAAGCGGGATATCACGAGGCCAGCCTCCAGGAAGTGGCGCGCCGTCTGGAGATCTGCATGCAGCGCCACAACATCTGGGCCCGAACAGTGGAGGGGCGCGACCATGACGGGTTCGCGACGGCGCTGTTGCTGAACATCAGCGAGGGCTGCATGGATGTGATCGACTTCGGACACGTGCCGGCGTTGGTGCTGAACCCGGGAGAGGGAACGCTCACCGAGATCGAGTTCGACTCGGCACCGCCGCTGGGCCTGGGGGAGTTGGCAGTCGGGCCACCGGCTGTGAAGCGCTTGCCGTTCCAGGCCGGTGACCTGCTGGTGCTGGTGACCGACGGCATCACCGAGAGCCGTGACTCCCTCGGCGACTTCTACCCCCTGATCGATCGACTGCGGGCCATGGCCGTTGACGGGCTCGAGCTTGAGCCCGGACGCGGACCCGGGCCCGACAGCCTGCGCGACGCCCTGATCGCGGACGTCACCCGGTACCGGCGCAAAGGGCCTTCCGATGACGCGGCGATCGTCGTCATCCGGCGCGACGCCGCGAAGCTGATCGAGCAGGACTCTGACGCCCGACGGCTGTATGAGGCCGATCCGCTGGGCTGGTGAGTGCGACCGCGCATTAAGGTACTGACATGACCGAACTCGCGGACTTCGCCCGGATCGCCGCCGCCGACCACGGCCTGTGCGTGGCCTCCACGCTGAGGGCCGATGGCACGATCCACAGCTCCGTCGTCAACGCCGGCGTCCTGCGCCACCCCGGGGGCGACCACGACGTCGCCGCCTTCGTGGCCATCGGCGGTTCCAGGAAGCTGACCCACCTGCGGGCCCGGCCGCACGCCACGCTCGTGGCGCGCGCCGGGTGGGACTGGGCCGCCGTGGAGGGCGACGTGGAGCTCATCGGTCCGGACGACGAGTACGCCGGGACCGATGCCGAGGCGCTTCGCCTCCTGCTCAGGGCGATCTTTACGGCGGCGGGCGGCACGCACGACGACTGGCCGACCTACGACCGGGTCATGGCCGAGGAGCGGCGCGCCGCCGTCCTGATCAACCCGACGCGGATCTATTCGAACGCCCGGTGAGAAACCGCCTGCTTGAGAGGCTCCCCCCAACGCGTACCTTGCGTGACCGGCGTGCCGCGCATGCCCCGCGGCGCTAGGACTGCGCCGGTTCCCGAGCCGGAAGCGCTCCAGCGGCCAAGACCCGCCCCAACCACGAACGACGCGCCCGCCGAGCCTCCCGGCTGAGTGCGGCGTCCGGGACCACGAGATCGAACGCGTGGAAGCCGCCGGGCCACACGTGCAGCTCGGCCGAGCCGCCGGCCCGCCAGATGCGGTCGGCGTGGGCGAGGGCCTCGTCGCGCAGCGTCTCCGCCGAGCCGACGTCGATGAACGCCGGCGGCAGACCGGACAGGTCCGTGGCCCGGGCCGGCGCGGCGTACGGCGACACGTCCGGGCCGCCGCGCGCGGACCCCAGCATGGCCTGCCACCCGAACCCGTTCCAGCTCCGGTCCCAGACGTCGGCACCGTCCATCTGGTACGCCGAGTCGCTGTCGTTTCGGTCGTCGAGCATCGGGCACATCAACATCTGCCCGAGCAGTCGCGGGCCGCCCTGGTCGCGCACCAGCGAGGCCAGCGCCGCCGTCAGACCGCCGCCGGCGCTGGTGCCCGCGACGACGATCCGCTCCGGGTCCAGTCCGAGTTCGGCCGCGTGGCCGGCGGTCCAGAGCAGTCCGGAGTAGACGTCGTCGATCTGCGCCGGATATGGATGCTCCGGCGCGAGCCGGTACCCGACCGAGACCACCGAGGCCCCGAAGTGCGCGGCGTCGTCCAGCAGCGGGTCGAGGAAGAACCGGTGCCGGTGATCGCCGCTGAAGTAGCCGCCGCCGTGCGTGACGTAGATCGCGGGGCGCTCGGTGGCCGGGGCCGACACCGGCGTGCAGACCAGCAGCGTGACCTCGGGTTCGCCGGATGTCGCGGACGCTGATTCCGATGCCGCCGCGGACGCCGATGCCGATGCCGATGCCGGCACCGATGCCGATACCGGCACCGAGTACGAAGCCACGTCGAAGCGGCCACCCCGGGACAGCTCGTCGAGCGTCGGCAGCTCGGCGGCGTCCTCGGCCCGGATCTCCGCGAGCCGCTCCATGCTCATCGGTGTTCCGGCCGTCTCCCGCATCGTGCGATACACGTCCAGCAGCCCGGCGTCGAAGGGTATTGCCAAGGGTATTGCCACTGTCAGTCCACCTCGTCAGAATCCGCGACCTGCCCCGAAGCGCGGCGCGGGGCCGCCGGGCACGCGTAGATCTTGCCCGACCGACGGTGACTCCTCAAGATCTTTTCATGGCGCCCGGCGATCGGCGAACACCCACCGGTTGCCGCCCAGCGCGTCGTTCGGCTCGGGCAGCGGACCGCGGCCGAGGCGGACGGTGTATTCGTACGGGGTGGCGACTGACGTGGACCAGCCTCTGCGCGCCAAGTCGCCCGCGGAGTCCGGTCGCGTCTCCTTCGCGAACAGGTCGAGCAGGTCGATGCCGATCTGTCGCCTGGTCTCGGTGTAGAGGGGGCTGTCCCGGTGTGCCATCAGGTCCTCATCGAGTTTCACTTCGAAGGCCAGCTCGCTTCCGGGCGCGGCCAGCCGGTCCACCGCGGTGACGAGCTGCGTCTCGGCGGCGCCGGGCAGGTAGAACAGCAGGCCCTCGGCCAGCCAGGCGCTCGGGGCCGCCGGGTCGAAGCCGGCGTCTGTCAGGGCCCTGACCCAGTCGGCGCGCAGGTCGGTCGGGATCGGGACACGTGCCGCCTTCGGGGTGGCCGTCAGGCCCTCGAGCACCCTGTGCTTGAACGCCAGCACGCCTTCCCGGTCCAGCTCGAAGATCACGCAGCCGGCGGGCCAGTCGAGCCGGTAGGCCCGCGTGTCGAGCCCGGCTCCGAGCAGGACGACCTGGTGTGCGCCGGCGTGGACCGCTTGCAGGAGGAAGTCGTCGAAGACCCTGGTCCGCAGGCCGAAGTAGCGGGCGAAGCGGCCCCACAACGGGTTCGCGTCGCCGTCCGGGACCTGGTCGATGCGCACCGGCCAACCCGCCGAGGCCGGCGCGCTGTGCACGAAGTGTTCGGCGAACAGGTCCTGGGCGAGGCTGTCGGGGCGGTGGGTCTCGATCGCGCGGGCCGCGGCGACCAGGAGGGCGGTGACGCCGACGCCGCCGTCCACGCCTCCCGTGCCGGTGTTCGGCTGCGTCAGGTCGGCCGTCATGGATGCTCCTTCTTGCTGCGCGGCGGGATCAGGACGGGATATCAGGACGCGGGTATCAGGACCGGCTTGACGACGCGCCCCGTTTCGCAGTCGTGCTCGGCCTCGTTGATCTCGTCGAGCGGGTAGGTGCGAATGAGCTGGTCGAAGGGGAAACGGCCGGCCTGCCAGAGCTTGGTCAGCCGTGGGATGAGCAGGCCGGGCACCGCGTCGCCCTCGCAGATGTGGGACAGCTTCCGGCCTCGGTCCAGAGCACCGGGCTCCAGCGGCAGCGTCTGGTGGAGCCGTGCCACCAGGCCGAGATGGCCGGTCGGTCGCAGAGCCCTGAGTGCTTCGTTGATCAGTTCCGGCGAGGCCGTGGTGTCCAGCGCGTACCGCACCCCGCCGTCCGTCAGCCGCCTGATACGGTCGGCGAGGCCGCCGGTCCCGTACAGCGGGACGGCGCCGAAGCGCTCGGCCATCGCCAGGCGCTCGGGGTGCCGGTCGACGGCCACGACCACGGCCCCGGCAGCGGCCGCCGCCATGATCGCCGCCAGGCCCACGGCGCCCGCGCCGAGGACGGCGAGGGCATCGCCGGGCCCGGCGCCGAAGGTGTTCAGGACGGCCCCGGCGCCGGTGAGGAAGCCGCAGCCGAGCGGGCCGAGCAGTTCCACGGGCAGCGCGGGATCGACCCGGACGGCGTTGCGGGCCGGGACCATCGCGTACTCGGCGAACGAGGACTGGCCGAACCACCGGGGCGCCAAGGGGATTCCGGCCGCGTCGGCGAACCGCGCTGCGTTCTCGGTACGCCCACCGAACAGGTTGAGCTCGGCGAAGGAATCACAGTAGGCGGGGGCGCCGCCGAGACAGGCGTGGCAGTGTCCGCAGGAGTCGAAGCTCAGTACGACGTGGTCGCCGACGGCCGGCCGGGTGTCCGGGCCTCCCGTCTCCACGACGACCCCGGCGCCCTCGTGGCCGAGGACCGCCGGCAGCGGCGAGCGGCCCGCCGAGCGGCGGACGGCCAGGTCGGTGCGGCACATCCCGCACCCCGCGATCCTGACCAGCACCTCGTCCGGCGCCGGTCCCGCGTCCAAGGCCACCTGCTCGACGGCGAACCGGCCCTCGGGGGAACGCAGTACCGCCGCGCCGAACCGGATGCCCACGTCACGCCTCCAGAGGCCGGTGCACGACGAACGGTCGCAGGTTGCCGGACAAGCCCCACGGCCCGCCCGCGACACCCACGCCGCTTTCCTTGGCGCCCGCGAACGGCTGGGCCAGGGAGAGTTCGCCGTGGTGGTTGATCCAGACCGTCCCGCATTCGAGCCGTCCGGCCACCTGCTCGGCCCGGTCCAGATCGGTTCCCCACACCGAGCCGCCGAGGCCGAAGCCGGTGTCGTTGGCCGCTTCGACGGCCTGCTCAGTACTTTGATACGGCAGCACCGGCAGTACCGGGCCGAACTGCTCCTGAGTGACCACCGGGCTTTGGGCCGGGACGTCGGCCAGGATCGTCGGGGCGAAGAAGTAGCCCGGCCTGTCGAGCCGGCCTCCGCCGGCCGCCGCGCGGGCGCCGGCTGCCAGGGCCCCGGCCGCGTAGCGCTCGATCCGGGCGAGCTGAGGAGCGTTGTTGACCGGTCCCAGTTGCGATCCCGCTTCCAGACCCGGCCCCACGACGGTCTGATTCGCGCGCTGCGCGAGGGCTTCGACGACCTCGGAGTAGAGCCGGACCGGGGCGTAGACGCGCTTGACCGCCATGCAGATCTGCCCGCAGTTGCGGAACGCCGCCCAGAACAGCCGGTCCGCGATCTGCTCCACGTCCACGTCGTCGAGCAGGATCGCGGCGTCGTTGCCGCCCAGCTCCAGGGTGACCCTGGCCAGTGAGGACGCCGCGCCCCGCGCCACGGCGCGGCCGGTGGGCACCGAGCCGGTGAAGGTGACGTGGCGGATCCCCGGGTGGGAGGCGAGGCGCTCGCCGAGGGGTTCGCGGCCGGTGACGATCGTGAGGACGTCCTCGGGCAGGACGGCGGCCAGGACCGATCCCAGCATCCTGGTGGCCAGCGGCGTGAAGGGGGAGGGTTTGAGCACCACCGTGTTGCCCGCGGCCAGCGCCGGAGCGAACTTCGCGGAGGCGAGTTGGAGCGGGAAGTTCCACGGGACGATCGCGGCGACCGGACCCAGCGGCCGCCAGCGGATCTCGCTGCGCACGGCTCGGCCGTCCTGGATCGGCTGGGTCTGCGGGGCGAGCGTGGCGAAGTAGCGCAGGCGGGCCGCGGTGCGGGCCACCTCCGCGTAGGACTCCGGCAGCGGCTTGCCCTGCTCGCGGGTGAGCAGGGGGGCCAGGTCCGGCCCGGCCTGCTCCACCGCGTCGGCCGCCGCGAGCAGTGCGGCGGCGCGGGCGTCGGCGTTGGTGTCGGCGCGCCAGTGGAGCCAGGCCGCGTGGGCCCGGTCGACGATCGCGTCCAGTTCCTCGGGGCGTTGGTCGGGCGCCTCGTCGAAGGGTTCGCCGGTCGCGGGGTCCAGGACCGCGAAGCTGCCGCGGCCGCTGCGGGTCTGGTGCGGGCGGCGGGGCTGGGGCGTCGGCATGCCGATGGGTCAGTTCCCGGTGGGGACGGTGCTCTGTTCCCGGTTCTGTTCCCGGTTCTGTTCCTGGCTGTGCAGGTCCCTGTGCCGGTCCATCTCGGCCCGGAACGCCGCCACCAGATGCGGTTGGATCCGTCCGGTGGTGCGGTCGCCGCGCTCGCACACCGCCCCGCGCACGCCCACGATGTCCGTGCCGATGGCGGTGAGCGTGCCCAGGTCGTCCGCCTTGACGCTGCCCGCGAGCGCCGCGAACAGGCCGGAGTCGTGGGCCCGCCGGACGAACTCCGCGCACAGCTCGGGCGGCACGTGGTCGAACAGCCGGGTCCCGTCCTTGACGGCGGTGTCGAGCATGGCCGCGTCGCAGCCGGAGCGGCCGGCGATGTCGGGCAGCGCGAGCGGGTTGACGCAGCCGATGCGGTGGGCGTCGGCATAGCCCGAGGCGACGACGAGCGCGTCCGGCCGGTAGTCCTTCACCGCCCGCACGACGGCGCGCATGACGGTGACGGCCTGGTCGGGCGTCGAGCAGCCGAAGAGGCCGACCTTGATGTACGTGGCGCCCGAGACGGCCGCGCCCAGGGCCGCCTGGGCGACCGTGCCGGGTTTGTAGGGCACGTCCCCCACGGTCGCGGACACCGGCTTGTCCGCCGGCACGGCGTCGCGGATCTCCCGGATCACCCACGGGAAGTTCGCGCCGAGCGAGCCCTCGTCCGGCTTCTTGACGTCGACGATGTCCAGGTACTGCGACGCCTTCGCGCACTCGCGGGCTTCTTCGACGTCGGCCGGGGATATGAGCAGCAGCAACGCCTTCTCCTTTCCGCGGGGGCTCAGCGCTGTTGCGCGGGGATCAGGTGGTTGCCGCGGGTGTCGCCGTCGCCCGGGTCGTAGAACTCCACGATCGCGGCCCGCCACACCTCCGCCTCGACCTGGTCCTGCGCGGTGGGGCCGAAGGAGTCGAAGAGCGCGTGCAGGTTCTCGTGCCCGAAGCCGATCGCCGTCATCAGCGCCTCGAAGACCGGGCGCTCGATGAGCCCGTCGCCGTCGGGGTCGCCGAGTGCGGACAGCGCCTCGGCGAACTGCTCGACGGCCGCGCCGAAACGCTCCGGGCTGAGCACGAAGGCCCGGAACTCCTCGGCGCTGATCCGCCCGTCGCCGTTCCGGTCGAGCTCGTCGGCCATCGTGGTCCAGTAGCGGTCGAAGGCGGCGCGCATCGCGTCCTTGGCGGCCCGGTCCGATCCGGTCGCGGCCGCGACCACCCGGTTCGTCATGAGCGCGATGTCGGCGGCCTCGATGAAGCCGTTGCCGTCGGTGTCGAAGAGGTCGAAGACGTGCTCGACCCGCGCGGCGGCCTGGGGGTGGGGGTTCATGGGGTTCCGGCCTCCCGTTGACAGTGGCCTGAGCGACCTACATGTCAGATTGTCCTCTCAAGGCCGGATTTCGTCCCCGGTGAGGGCTCGTATTCACCCGATCAGTGGACGGTGAAACCGTCGCAGGACACGTAGTAGGCCTCGCCGTCGCTGTGGACGTGGAACCACAGGACGACGTAGTTCCCGGGGAAGTCGGTCGCGGCCGGAGAACTTTCGGCGCCGGGCGCACTGAGCGTGGAGGTGAAGTCCTTGGGGAAGGTGGCGTTCGTCCAGTCGACGCCCAACGGCTGGGGCTTGTCGTTCCACCGGAAGACCACGGCGTTGCCGCCGAAGTCCGCCGGGGGAACGACTTCGGCGGCCATGTAGTACGGGGCTCCCGGATTCGGCTCCTTGCTGCGGAAGCCGATGGTGACCGGCGTGCCCTTCGCGACCGGGTCGCGGGCGACGGAGCTCTGGAATCCGAAGGTGTTCGGCAGGGTTTCCTCGCGAGTCGGGCTGTTCTCGCACTGGAACGTCTGCGGATTCCACTGGGTCGTGTTCTCGACGGCCTGGGTGCCCGGGCGGTCGCGCAGGAACGTGGTCGGGGGAGCGGTGCTCGCCGACGACGGGGTCGCCGGGGAGGTCGTGCCGGTCGTGGTGCCGCCTGCGCCGCCCGTGGCTGTGGTCGTGGCCGTGGTCGTAGTCGTGGCGGCGTTCGTGCCGCTGATGGCCTTCGCCGCGAGCGACCCGTCGGCCGACGGCGTCGGCGTGGACGTCGGCGCCAGGCCGCCGCTCGCGCCGTGCTGCGTGTGATCGGTGGTGCCCGGGAAGAACTCCACCGCCAGCGCGATCGCGATGACCGCGACGGCCGAGACGAGAGCCACCGCGAGCCGGCGGGTCCTTCGCGGCACCGCTTCGGCGTCGGACGTGCTCGGGGGAAGAAGGCCCATCCCGGTGGCGGTCTGCACGTCCTGCGGCGCGGTGTCGGCGATCGTGGACAGAGCGTCGTAGAACGCCGCGACGGCCCGCGCGTCGTCGGCCGTCGCCCGGCCCGCGACCGCGGCGAGCAGATCGGCGGCGGCCGGCCGGGCCGCCGGGTCCTTGGCCGTGTACTCGGCGATCAGGGCGGCCAGGGCCGGCTCGACGCCGTCGGTGTCCGCCGGGTTCTCGACGCTGCGGAACATGATCGCGTGCGGGTCGCCGACCCCGAACGGCGGACGGCCGGTCGCGGCGTAGGCGAGCATCGCGCCGACGGCGAAGATGTCGGCCGCCGGGCTCGGCGCGCCGCCGCGCACGACCTCCGGCGCCAGGTACCCGGGCGTGCCGACCGCACTGCCGGTGTGGGTCAGCGCCGTCTGGTCGCCGGTCCGGGCGATCCCGAAGTCGATCAGCCGCGGGCCCGACGGCGACATGATGACGTTGTTCGGCTTCAGGTCGCGGTGCAGGACGCCGTGGGCGTGCACGTCGGCGACCGCTTCGGCGAGCCCCGCGGCCAGGTGCCGCACCACGCTCGGCGGCATCGCGCCGAACCGCGCGACCGCAGCGGCCAGCGTCGGGCCGGGCACGTACTCCGTGGCCAGCCAGATGGGCCTGCCGGTCAGGTCGGCGTCCTCCAGCGCGGCGGTCCACCGGCTGCGCAGCCTTCCGACGGCCTCCACCTCGTGCCGGAACCGGGCCATCGCCTCGGTGCTCTCGAAGCCGCCCCGCACGACCTTGACCGCGACCTGCCGGCCGTCGGGGGTCAGCGCCAGGAAGACCTCGCCCATGCCCCCCGAGCCGAGCCGGGCCAGCAGCTGGAACCGGGCGATCGTGCGCGGATCGGCAGACAGCAGCGGTTCCAAGACCCCTCCTCCGTTTGTGGCGGAGTCAGGATAGCGATCAGTCGAGCACTGATCGAACTGGTGTCTCAGGGTGGCGCTACCTCTCCTCGTCGGGTGGCGCTAGCCTTCCTCGTCCCCGATCCGCTGCATCGTCGCGGTCTGGATGTCCAGCCTGCGCTGAATCTGGGTCAGTGTCCGCGAGCTGTAGACCCCCTCGGATCGGGCGCGCAGCAGCCGCGCCTGCTCCGCCTCCAACACGCCGAGGGTCACCCGCAGGTACTCGTCCCGCAGATCGCGCCGTGCCTCCTGCTCCACGTTCCGCAGCGGCTGCTCCAGCCTTTCGCGCACCTCGGCGACGACCTGCGGGTCCACGTCCGGTCCGGGATCGGCGAGGTACTCCCGCCCCGCGGCCGTCAGCGTGGCCATCAGGTCGGCGTACTCAGCGCGGATACGTCCCTCGTCGTCGCCCGGGATCCGGACCGCGCGGATCACCGCCGGCAGGGTCAGGCCGTTCACCAGCAGGGTCGTCAGCGCGACCACGGTGGCGATCAGGATCATCTGCGGGCGCCTGGTGAGGTCCGCCGGCAGCGTCTCGGCGGCGGCCACGGTGATCGCGCCGCGCATGCCGGACCAGGCCAGGACCACGCCGCCGCGCCAGCCCAGGTCCTCGTTGAGCTGGAATTCGATGTCGGCGGCCACGCGGACCACGCGGTGCGTGATGCGCTCGGCCTGCCGCGGGCTGAAGCGCTCGGTGAGGTCGTGTTCGTCGATCCGGGTCTTCATCCGCTCCAGGCGCGGCTTGGCCTCCTCGGCGCGCCGGCGATCCCTGCGCAGCACCGCCACCAGCGGGGCCACGAAGCCGATCCGCAGCAGGATCACCGCCGCCGAGGCGGCCAGGCCCACCCACAGCCCGGTCCAGGCCGAGAGGTGTTCGCCGCCGACGTCGTCGATCAGGGAACGCAGTCCCAGGCCCATCAGCAGGAAGATGCCGCTCTCCAGCAGGAAGGCCAGGGTCCGCCAGTTCATCCGCTCGGTCATCCGGTCGGCCGCGCGCACATAGCGCGGACTCATCTCCCCGCTGACCAGGCCGGCGACCACCACGGCCAGCACCCCGGACGCGCGCAGCTCCTCGGCGGGCACGAAGGCCAGGAACGGCACCACGAACGAGATCGCGGTGTTGAGCACGCCGTCGTGCAGCAGCCCCCGGATGCGGACGTTGACATACCCGACGACCAGCCCGATCACCGCGGCGATCACGACCGCCTTGACGAAGTCCCAGGCCAGACCCCCCATCGACACCGAACTGGCGATCGCCGCCACCGCCGACCGCAGCAGCACCAGCGCGGAAGCGTCGTTGACCAGGCCCTCGCCCTCCAGCACCGCCAGCAGCCGCGACGGCAACCCCAGCTTGTGCCCGATCGAGCTGGCCGCCACCGCGTCGGTCGGACTGACCACCGCCCCGAGCGCGAACGCCGCCGGCCACCCGATCCCCGGCAGCAGCGCGTGAAAAAGCCAGCCGGTCCCCAGCGTCGTCGCCGCGACCAGCAGCACGGCCAGACCACTGATCGACTTCAGGTTCCGCCGGAAATCGGTGGCCGGCATATTGACCGCCGCCGCATACAGCAGCGGCGGCAGCACCCCGGTGAGCACCACCTCGGGATCGACGCGGATCCGCGGAACGCCGGGGACGTAGCTGAGCGCGATCCCGACGATCACCAGACTCAGCGGCGCGGCCAGCCCGAGCTTCTCCGAGAACGCGGCCACGGCCACGATGCTGATGACGCCGGCGACGGCGATGAGTGTCAGTTCCATTGACGGTCATCTTGCCGTGGCCGTTTCCGCGCGGTTCGCGGGGACACCTGGTTCGCGGGACCCCCGGTCCGCAGGGACACCCGGTAGGCAAGGACACCCGGGCGTCACGCCAGCAGGAACCTCCGCAGGTGGGCGCGCACCACGTCGAACTGCTCCAGCCAAGGCTCGTGCCCGGCGCCCTCGATCCGCGTCAGCGGAACGTCGAGCCGCAGCGCCAGCGCCTCCAGCGCCGACAGGGGGCGGGGGTCGTCGGCTCCGCCGAGGACCTCGGTTCGTGCGGGAAGACACGCGCGCAGCCGGTCCACGTGCCGCTCCAGCGGGTCCGAACGTCCCTCGTCGCCCAACTCGCTGTTCATGGCCCAGTTGACGGGCCGACGCTGCGAAGCTCCCCGCATGGCCCAGCGCCAACCGCGTTCAGGATCGGCATGGTCGGTGAACCAGGCCAGCGCGAGGAGCTCGACCTCCTGCTCGTTCGTCCGCGGGGTCAGCTCTTCCAGTTCGCGAAGCCGCATTTGCTGAGCGGCGGACATGCGACGGTCGCGTTCGGCTCGATAGCCGGCCCGCCAGTCACCGACAAACGGTCCGCACAGCAGCACCATCGCGGCCACGCGGTCAGGGTGCCGCAGACAGAAGCGGCTCGCCAGATCGGTGCCGTAGGAGTGCCCGATCAGCACCGCCTCGGGCACATCCCAGGCATCGAGCAGCTCGGCGAGATCGTCCACGTGCCGGGCGAAGCAATGACGGCCCCGCCACCGGGAGCGACCCGTGCCACGCTGGTCGTACCGGTACACCGGCACCAGATCGGCGACCATGGCGGCGACCTCGCCCAGGTAGTCCGGCAGCCCCGGCCCGCCGTGGAGCATGACGACAGGCGGCGTTCGTGCCTTGTCTCCGAGCGCGATCCAACCAATCTGCGCCCCGTCGGTCATCGGAGCCAGGCCCCGCGTCTCCGTCAAGGTCACCACAGGGAACATACCGGTGGTCCCGAGGCACAGCGAGGGGTCCACTACATCCAGCAGATCAGCACAGCAGCTGACAACGGCAGCACCCTGGCTTCGTCCGCACGTCGAGTCAGGCTGGTGCTAGCGCCGACCGTCCGCCGGTGGGCACACCCACCCGCCGTTGCGCTGTGCGGGCGGCACGGAGCACTGTTCGTTGGGCTGGCCGCCGATGTAGTCCTGGTACCGGGATGGGGGTCCCGCGGGCCTGTCGGCGCCTCCAGACGATGCGGCGGTCGCGGTGACCGCGGCGGCCATGCCGAGAAGCAGGGCTGCCGAGCTGACGATCGTTGCACGACGCCGCGCGGCGATGGGGTGGTTGGTCACTGGACGGCCTCCCCGGCACGTGGCGTTCACCGCGCTCTGCGGTCTTCCATGCAAGTAAACCACCTGAATGCGGCATCTGATGCGAACCGCGGCTTGTCCGATGCGCTGCTCGTTCACCCGGCCCACAGGTGCGAGCCTGGTCAGCTGGTTGCTGAAGCCGCCGCGGAGCGGCTGTCACGCTGCGTGGTTTTACGCGGCTTTTACTCGTGCGGCGCGCGCTCGTCAGAGACTCAGTGTTCTGATTGACTGTCGGCCCATATCGGCCGACTGCCACCAACAAACCGGGGAGAATCCAGTGGCGCGTCGAATACCCATTGCTCCACGACGTCGAGCGCTTGTCGGCGTGACAAGCTTTGTGATCATGCTGGCAGCCGTGTTCACGACGTCGGCGGCGGCGAAGGACGCGGGCAACACAACGCCGACACCGAGTCAGCACAAGTACCAGGACTACCTCACGGGATCAGTCACCGCGACGGCCGCGTCGAGTGACCAGTGCGCCAAGCCGATCGCCCAGCGCGTCGGCGGTTGGTCGTGCCCGACCAGCGCCCCGCGGCTGAAGCCGGCCACGGGCTGGTGTGACGCTGCAGGCTGTTATTACGAGAACAGCCAGTACGACGTCCAGTTCGACAGCGACAGCAGCAACTGGGGCTACGGTTCGACGACGCTCGGCACCATGTCGGGCGTCTTCGAGTGGACTTTGAACGGAACCCTCATGACCTGCAAGCCGTTCACGTACAGCAACTCGGAGGACACCAACACCGTCACCATGTCCGGCCAGCTGATGAACCCGCCGCCCGGGCAGGTGGGCAGCGTCATCGGCGGCACCTACGAACAGCACAGCTTCCCGGGCCTGGTGTTCTCGGCCGCCTGGCCTCCGCCCGGATACCAGGCTTCGGACAACCAGAACTTCAACAGGACCTCGGTGCAGGAGGAGGCCTGGAGCCTGGCCGGGTACCCTGGGTACTGGTACTTCTTCGTCAAGAGCCCGATTGCCACCACGGCGTGGTCGACCAAGCCGTACGGGGGGTTCCACTTCCTGGGCATCGACGCGAGCAGGGAGCCGGCGCAGTCCCACGGCGGTGGCTGGCACGACTAGAAGCCTGAGGTTGAGGATGACCCCGTCCGAACGACGACTCGAGGACTACCTGGCGGCCGGCAACATGCCGGGTGACCGGGACGCGCACGATCCCGCGTCGATCGAGGCGGGAACGTCCACAGATGCCGGGCCCCATGGGCCGGATGTCCGACACGACGTTCCAGAGCACGTCACGATCACGTGCTATCCGCGGGCAAGCCACCATCCCACTTATTGGACCGCGGTGTGGTGGCACGCGACGGGCCTCGGTTTCGAAGGCAAGGACATGATCATCGAGCAGAGCGGCGATATCGAGTCCGAGCGCCCGGACGAAGCCGTTGCCTGGGCCGAGGCCCGGTGCGCCGACATCCGGATCGCCACGCCGGCGAACGATGGCTACGTGCCGCTCGCCGAGTACTTGGCGTAGGCGGCAGCTTGTCGGCCCCGCCGCCCGCTCCGGGCGGCGGGGCCGACAAGTCCCGTGACGGTCCGGAAGGAAGACGGTCTGCCACCTTCCAGAGACGGTCGTTCTAGACGCGGCGCAGGGCCAGCAGCGCGTAGAGGAACACCGCGATCGTGGCGCCGGCGACCGCGCCGAAGGCGAGGACGGGAACCAGCGAGGTCCACGGCATGCCCGGATGGGCCCACTCGGTGGCGCGGTAGGCGGTGCCCAGGGCTGCGAAACCGGCGATCAGGCCGAAGGCCAGGCGGCGGTTGCCTGCCGGGGGTGCGGTGTTCGTGCCCGATTGTGCGGCGCGGCGCATCTCCTGCGCGGTCCAGTACCCGAGTGCCCCGACGCCCAGCACCGAGCACCCGTACTGGAGCAGGACGTACGGCGGTTCGCCGAAGATGCGGGCGTTCTGCAGCACCGGGAAGAGCCTGACCCCGATGCGGCCGGGGTGGGTGAAGTCGTCCCATGCCACGTGGGTCACCGCGCCGATGACGGCGGACAGAACGAACCACGGCACTAAGGAGAGCCGGGAGAGCCGGGAGAGCCGGAAGAGCTGGATCCTTCTTTCCCGGGGCGCCGTCAGCTCCTCCGCGGCCGCGGCCCAGCGTGCCGGCAGCAGGCGCACCAGCGGCGCGCGCAGCAGCAGGTGCCAGGCGGCGGCGAGTGCGACGGTGATCGCCACGTCGAGTGTGGGCACGGCCGCCCACGTGTGCGCGAGATCGCCGAGCGCGAACGCTCCGGCGAAGTAGGGGACGTCGGGCGCCATGGCGCCGAAGACCAGTGCGGAGCCGATCAGCCCTCCTCGCGCCTGGCCACGGTGCATCAGCGGGAGGACAGCTGCGGGATGGGCAAGGGTGAACGGCACGAGGGCCACCCTACGCAAGGGAGCAGCACGTCTGGTGGTGGCCGCGATTACACTGGCGAAGCCATGCAATGCCGACCGCTGAGGGCTGGATTCCCCGCTCGTACCCAGTGCCGAGGGGAAGTGCGTGTCGGCCGTGAGTGAGTCCGACCCGGTCGGCGAGGTCCGGCTTGAGGCCGCGGTGGAGCGCCTGATCTTTGTGCGCGCCGACGAATACACCGTGGCTCGCCTCCTGTCCGAGGAGCAGGGGGAGTTCACCGCTGCCGGTGCGGCGTTGGCGGGTGTACAGCCCGGTTCCGTCGTGCTGGTGGACGGACGTTGGACGCAGCACTCCCGGTTCGGGGCGCAGTTGTCGGTGCGTGCGTGCGAATGCGTGTTGCCGTCGCACATCCGCGGCATCCGCATGTACCTGGGCTCGGGTCTGATCCGCGGCATCGGACCGGGACTGGCCGCCGCGATCGTCGAGCGCTTCGGTGAGGACACGCTGAAGGTCATCGACGCCGATCCGGCGCGGCTCACCGAGGTGAACGGGATCGGCGCGGTCCGCAAGGACCGGATCGTGTCCTCCTGGGTCGGGCAGAAGGTGATCCGGGATCTGATGGTCGTGCTGCAGGGGTTCGGGATCTCGCCGCTGATGGCCGCGAAGATCTACGCCGAGTTCGGGGCGGACTCGCCGGCGGTGGTGCGCAAGGACCCGTACCTGCTCATCGAGAAGGTCCGCGGCATCGGCTTCGCGGTCGCCGACAAGATCGCGCTGGCTTCCGGCGTTGCCGAGCAGGATCCGAAGCGCCTGCGGGCGGCGTTGGCCGACCGGCTGGATGCCGCCCGGCGCGACGGCCATTGCTATGTGAACCGCACCCGCCTGCTCCTGGAGGCGGCCCGGCTGGTGGGGCAGGATCGGGAGCTGGTGCGCATCGAGCTGGACCAGTTGGCCGCGCTGCGGGCGGTGGTCGTCGAGCCTGATCCGAACCCTGATCTGTATCCTGATACGAACTCTGATTCGGCGGACGCCGGCTCGTCGGCGACGGTCGTCTTCGCCAAGGTGCTGCACCACACCGAGCGGGCCCTTGCCGCCGCGATCACCACCTTGCTGCGCGCCGACTCCGATGTCCCCGCCGCGGCCCGGCGGCGTGCCGAGACGCTCGACGTCGACCATCCCGGCCTGCACGACGGCCAGCGCGCGGCGGTGCGGATGGCACTGACCCACACCGTGTCGGTGCTCACCGGCGGTCCGGGGTGTGGCAAGAGCCACACGGTGAAGACGATCGCGCAGATCGTGAAGGCCGGCGGCGGCCGGGTGACGCTGGCGGCTCCCACGGGCAAGGCCGCCAAGCGGCTCTCGGAGCTGGTCGGCATGCCGGCGATGACGGTGCACAGGCTGGTGGCCGATCTCCCCGACGCTGATCCGGACGCGTTGTTCGACGACAGTCCCCTGATGGCCGACCTGATCGTCGTCGACGAGGCGTCCATGCTGGACGTGTTCCTCGGCCTCAAACTCGCCCGCCAGGTTCCGCCGGGTACGCACCTGCTGCTCGTCGGGGATGTCGACCAGCTGCCGTCCATCGGTCCGGGCAGCGTCCTGGAAGACCTGCTGCGGGTGCCCGAGATCGCGCGCACCGAACTGACTCACGTGTTCCGCCAGGGCGAGGGCTCCTCCATCACCGTCAACGCCCACCTGATCCGGGCCGGACGGATGCCGAACCCGCGCACCAGCGAGTTCTGGTTCGAGGAGGCCGAGGACTCGGCGCAGGCCGCCGAGCGGATCCTGGACATCGCCACGGTCCGGATCCCGACCTCGCACGGCGTCCCGCCGTCCGACGTCCAGGTCCTGGCCCCGAGCCGGCGCGGCGTGACCGGTACCGTGGAGCTGGGCCGTCGTCTCCAGGAACGCCTCAATCCCGCCGACCCGGACAAGGCCGAGTACTGGGCCGGCACCTCGGTGTTCCGGATCGGGGACAAGGTGATGCCGATCCGCAACGACCCGAACAAGGGCAGCTCCGGCATCTTCAACGGCACCACCGCCGTCGTCTCCGGCCTCGACACGCAGTCGCGGACCGTGCAGCTGCGCACCGACGACGGCGACATCGCGGTCTACGACTTCGACGAACTCGACGACCTCCTGCATGCCTACGCCATCAGCGTCCACCGCTCTCAAGGCAGCGAGTACCCGTATGTCGTCGCTCCGCTGACCACGGAGACGGGGCCCTTGATGCTGTACCGGAACCTGCTCTACACCTTGGTCACCCGGGCCAGGAAGCTCGTTGTCCTGGTCGGCCAGCGCCGCGCCCTGGAGATCGCCGTCCACAGCGCGAGCCGAGACCGCAACACCGCCCTGGCCCGGCGGTTCGAGGCAGAGCTGGACAGGGTTTCCTGAGCGAACAGGGTTTCCTGAGCTGAACAGGGTTCAAGCCTCGCGGCGGACCGCGAGCACCGCCGCGTCGTCGGTCATCCCGTCGGCGGAGTAGGCCACCACGTCCGCGAGCAGCTCGTCGAGGAGCGCGCCGGGTTCCTGCGCGCGGAAGGTCGCCAGCCTGGTGGCAAGCGGGTAGAACCGGTCATGGCTGTCGCGTGTTTCCGATACGCCGTCGGTGTGCAGCAGAAGCAGGTCGCCGGGCTCGAGGTCGACCGTCCTGCCGCGGAGAGGGGCGCCGGTGAGCGCTCGCAGCCCCAGGGGCGGTGCGTAGGCGGGCGGCTCGACCTCGCTCACGGTCCCGGAACGGCGCCGCAGGAGCGGGGGCGGGTGGCCGCAGTTGACGACCTCGACGAGGTCCTGCGTCGGCGGGATCGCGAGCAGCACCGCGGTGACGAACCGCTCGTTCTGCCGGTTCTGTGCGAGTGCGCTGTCCAGGCGCTCCGCGAGCCGGGCGAGGTCCGGTTCGATCCGGGCTTCCGCTCGGAAGACGCCGAGGACGTCCGCGGCGGTGTCGACCGCGGCCAGGCCCTTGCCCTGCACGTCGCCGAGCAGCACCCGGGTGCCGTACCCGGTCTCCAGGACCTCGTAGAGATCCCCGCCGATCCTGGCCTCCGCCGCGGCGGCCAGGTACCGCACGCCGACCCGCAGCCGGCCGATCCTGCCCGGGACGGGACGCAGCAGGGCACGCTGGGCCGCCTCGGCGACCGTGCGGACCTGCTGGAGCTCCCGCTCCCGCGTCTTGACCAGGACGACGCCGGCGGCGCTGGCCAAGGTCACGGCCACCACGGCGGCCACCGCCTCGAGGTGCACGGCGGCCGCCACGTCCTGGTTGGCCAGGGCGAGCAGCCCGACGGCGATGGCCGCGAGCGCTCCGGCGGCCAGGGGCACCCGGGCGGACCTGGCCCCCGCCGCCGCCAGCGCCGGGACCGCGGCGAGTATCGAGGAGAAGGTGGTCTTGGGCCCGGTGAGCAGGTCCAAGAGGATGGCCACGGCGATCAGGACGTACGCCCCGGTCAGCAGCCAGCGCGACCGCCCGGGCAGCGCGGCGGGCCTGGCCGCACCCGCCGGCGCGGCCTCCGCCACAGCACCCTCGGGCGCGCTGACTCCTCGGTCGTGGGCCACATCTCCAACTCTCGTACCTTTCGCACACTCCGGCGACACGAGGGGGCGGGGGGCTGACCGACGTGCGTGCAAACACGACAGGGCCCGTCGATGCCCGTGCATGCCATCACGACTGATCGGCCGAGGAGCCAGCGCGTCTTGCCTGTCCCATGGGCAGTGCCTATTATCCCAACATGCCTTTGGATAATGCCGACCGCCGCCGCACTCCATGATCACCTACATCATCAGGCGTCTGTTCTCAGCAGTCGTGCTGCTGTTCGTGATCTCTCTGATCACGTTCTTCATCTTCTACGTCTTCCCGCGCCTGGGCGGGCAGACTGCGGAGTCGATGGCGGAACAGTACGTCGGCAAGACCCAGAACCCCGCCGCGATCCAGGCGGTCATCCACCGCTTCGGGTTCGACCAGTCGGTCTGGACTCAGTACGGCCGTTTCATCAAGGGCATCTTCGTCGGGTACGACTACGACACCGGTACGCAGATGTCGCACTGCCCGGCCCCGTGCCTGGGCTACTCCTTCAAGACCAACGAACTGGTGACCCACAGCATCAGCCAGTGGCTCCCGGTCACGATCTCGCTGGCGATCGGCTCCTCGATCCTGTGGCTGGTCTTCGGTGTCGCCGTGGGCGTCGCCTCGGCCCTGAAGAAGGGCTCGTTCATCGACCGGGCCGGCATGATCACCGCGCTGGTCGGGGTGTCCCTGCCGGTGTACTTCGTCGGCCCGCTGCTGGCGCTGGTGTTCGTGGTCAACTGGCACATCTTCCCGGACCCGGGCTACGTTCCGATCAGCCAGGATCCGTGGAACTGGTTCACGCACCTGCTGCTGCCCTGGATCGCCGTGGCCTTCGGCCTGGCGGCCCTGTACGCCCGCCTCACCCGGGTCGGCATGCTGGACACCATGAACGAGGACTTCATCCGCACGGCGCGGGCCAAGGGCCTGCCGGAGCGGACGGTCGTCTTCAAGCACGCGCTGCGCGCCGCCCTGACCCCGATCGTCACGATCTTCGGGATGGACCTCGGCTTCGCCCTCGGCGGCGTCGCGCTGGCCGAGCAGGTCTTCAACCTGCCGGGCATCGGCCGCGAGGCGGTCGACGCGGTGGGCCAGTCCGATCTGCCCGTCCTCATGGGTGTCACGATCGTGGCCACCGCCTTCATCGTGCTGGGGAACCTGGTCGTCGACCTGCTGTACGGCGTCGTCGACCCCCGGGTGAGGGGCTCATGAGCAAGGGATTCGTCTTGCGAAGCCGGGCATGCCGCACATGTTGTGCGCTAACCAAGCGATGCGTAGCATCCCAACATGTCTTTGGATAATACCGGGCTGGTTCCGCTCCGAGCCCTGGCCAACCCGTTGCGCCTGCGCATCGTGTCGTTGCTGATAGGCGCGGCGATGTCGGCGACCGAGGTGGCGCAGGAGCTCGGCATCGCGCACGCGTCGGCGAGCTACCACCTGCGACAGCTCGCCGCGGCCGGGTTCCTGCAGCGGGTCGAGGAGGTCAAGGACCCGGACACCCCGGTCGGCCGCGGGCGGGCACCGGTGCTCTATCGATACGACCCGGCCAGCGCCCATCGCCTGGACACCTCCAGCGGTCGGGAGCTGCTGTATGAGGCGACGTTCACCGACCTCCGCCGCCGCATGCAGGTGATGACCAGGCAGCGGTCGACCACCGACGCCGAGGTGTGGGTGGGCCGCGAGGTCTGGGATGAGGCGTGCGACCTGGTCTTCCAGGCCATACAGCTCATCCACGACAAGGCGGGTCAGCCGCGGGCCGAGGGAAGGGTGCATGTCAGCATGACGGCGTTCATGTTCGAGCTGGACGACAGTGCTCAGTGATCAAGATCCTGATGCTCAAGAAGTCGTCAAGGAGCTTGGCGGCGCGGCATGGCGACGTCGTGTGCGGGTCCGTTTTCCGGCAAGACGGTGCGAGCGCCGGTGAACCGGCTCCGATTCCCAGCTGTCTCGTTCACCTGCGCGGGGAGTGATGTCTTGACGGGGAATTGAGGGGGCTTCTTGAGGAGACGATGACGATCCTCTTGAGGAGAAATTGACAGCATCTTTATAAGCGGTGGACGTCACCGGTCGAGCCTGGGGCCAAGGACAACGTAGAAGCTCCGCCAAGAACCAGGTGAAAGCATGAGGTCCGCCCACCGCGTCACGAAGTGGAAGCAGCGCCTGGCCGCGACCCGTCGCCGCGCGCCGGATCCCGCCGCGTACGCGTCGCTGCAAGCGCAGATCGTGGAGCTCTCCGGTGGGCGCGTCGCTCGTATCACGCCGCATGGGCCGCTCTTCGCGCGGCCGGCGCACAAGTTCAGGATCGACCGGTCGACGCTGGTTCCGACGCTCACGCGCGGCTACCGGGTCGCCGTCGCCGTGCTGGCGGCGGGCTGGGCGGTCTGCTTCGTGGTGTTCTGGCAGTGGTGGTTGGAGCCGGGGCACCTGGTGACGTGGGCCGGGCTGGTGCTGACCAGCCTGTTGTTGCTCTACCTCACCTGCCAGGCCAGCTACTTCCTGCTCGCGGTCTCGCGGCTGCCCAAGGTCGATCCGGCGACCGTGATCCCGCGGCTGCGGCTGGCCATCGCGGTGACCCGGGCGCCCTCGGAGCCGTGGTCCATGGCGCGCCACACGCTGGAGGCCATGCTCGCGCAGGACTTCCCCTATGCCTACGACGTCTGGCTCTGTGACGAGGATCCGTCCGAGGAGATCGAGCAGTGGTGCCGCTCGCAGGACATTCACGTGTCCACGCGGCGCGGGGTCGAGGCGTACAACCGGACCACGTGGCCCCGGCGCACCAAGTGCAAGGAAGGCAACCTCGCCTACTTCTACGACCGGTGGGGCTACCGGGATTACGACGTCGTCGTCCAGCTCGACTGCGACCACGAGCCGGGCCCCGGCTACCTCGCCGAGGTCGTCCGGCCCTTCGCCGACGCGGCCATCGGCTACGTCGCCGCCCCCAGCATCTGCGACGCCAACGCCGCGGACTCCTGGGCCGCCCGGGGCCGGCTGTACCGGGAGGCCCCGTTCCACGGTCCGTTCCAGCTCGGGCACGTCGACCGGCTCGCCCCGGTGTGCATCGGCTCCCACTACGGGGTCCGCACCCAAGCGCTGCGCGAGATCGGCGGCCTCGGGCCCGACCTGGCCGAGGACTTCACCACCACGTTCCTGCTCAACTCGGCCGGCTGGCAGGGCGCGTTCGCCATCGACGCCGAGGCCCACGGACTGGGCCCCATGACCTTCACGGACATGGTCACCCAGGAGTACCAGTGGTCGCGCAGCCTGGTGGCCATGATGTTCGGGATGATCCCGCGGCATATGCACCGGCTGCCGCTGCGTAAGCAGCTGCGGTTCGCGATCGTCCTGATCTACTACCCGCTGCTGGCGCTCGGAGCCATGGCCGGCATCGCGCTGCCCGCCGTCGCCGCGGTGACCGGCCGGGTCTGGGTGAGCGTCAACTACGCCGCGTTCCTGGGCCACATGTGGGCGATGACGATCTGGCTGCTCGCGCTGCTGCTCCTGCTGCGCGGCAGAGGGCTGTTACGTCCGCGCACCGCGCCGGTCCTGAGCTGGGAGCTGTGGCTGTTCATGCTCGCGCGCTGGCCGTACGTCGCCTGGGGCGTGATCGGGGCGATCGTGCAGGAGACACTGCGCCGGCCCATCTACTTCAAGGTCACGCCCAAGGACCGTACGGGACATGAGACGCTGCCCAAAGGCCTCGTTCTGCCGTTCGTCGTGATCGCCGTCGGCCTTTCGGGCGCCGCGATCGTCGGGGAGCTGACCGGGCCCGCCGTGGGATACGTCTTCCTGTGCATCCTCGGTTCCTGCGCGTACACCGCGGTCAGCATCCTGGTCGCCACCTTGCACGTCAGCGAGGCCGCCAGAGCCGCAGGCACGCGTCCGCGCAGCGCTTTCGCCACCGCGCGAACTCCTTTGATGATTTCCGCTCTGCCGCTGCTGCCCCTGGCCGCGTCCATCGCCCTCTACCCGGCGTACGCGATCGCCGTTCTGCACGGGTGATCGCGATGACAACGGTCCTCATCACCGGAGGCGCGGGATTCATCGGCAGCCATACGTGTGCCGAGCTGCTCAGCCACGGCTACGACGTCATCGTCGCCGACGACTTCTCCAACAGCACGCCGCAGGTCTTCGGGCGCATCCAGGAACTCACCGGCCGCCGCGTCGGCGCCGTGTACGGGGTGGACATCTGCGACCGGCGGGCCCTGACAGCCGTCTTCGAACGGCACCAGGTCGACGCCGTCGTGCACTTCGCCGCCCGCAAGGCCGTCGGCGAATCGACCCGGATGCCGGTGGAGTACTACGACACCAACGTCGGCGGCACGACGAACCTGCTGCGCACCATGCAGGAGCACGGGGTGCACCGGCTGGTGTACTCCTCGTCCTGCTCGATCTACGGCGACGCCGGAGGCGGCCCGCTGGACGAAGCCACCCCGGCCCGGCCGACCAATCCGTACGCGGCCTCGAAGTGGGCCTGCGAGCAGATCCTCGCCGACGTGTGCCGCCGGTGCCCGGAGTTCATGGTGGTGGCCTTGCGGTACTTCAACCCGGTCGGGGCCCACCCGAGCGGACTGCTGGGCGAGGATGCCCGCGGCGTTCCGGCGAACCTGATGCCGTACCTGGCTCAGGTGGCCGTCGGCCGGCTCGCACGGATCGACGTGTTCGGCGACGACTACGCCACCGCGGACGGTACCGCCGTGCGGGACTACATCCACGTCATGGACACGGCCCGGGCCCACCGGATCGCGCTGGACCGGATCGCCGACGCACCGGGCATGCGCGTCTACAACCTCGGCGTCGGAAGGGGCCGTTCGGTCCTGGAGGTCATAGAGGCCTTCGGCGCCGCCTGCGGTCGGCCGATCCCGTACCGGATCGTCTCGCGCCGCCCGGGCGACGTCCCCGAACTGGTCGCCGACGCGACCGCCGCGGCGCGCGCCTGGGGCTGGCATCCAACGCGCGACCTCGCCGACATGTGCCAGGACGCCTGGCGGTTCCAGCGGCTCAACCCCGACGGCTATGCCCGGCGACAGCCGGTTAAGGCGAACGCGAACGCGAAGGCCAACGACAGCCGGATAGGAGCAGTGACATGAAGATCACAGTAATCGGGACCGGATACGTCGGCGCCGTCCACGCCGCGTGCATGGCCGACATCGGGCACGAGGTCCTCGCCGTCGACATCGACGCCGAACGGATCGCCGCCCTGGCCTCGGGCCGGGCGCCGGTCCACGAGCCGGGCCTCAACGAGATCCTCGCCCGGACCCTGGCATCGGGCAGGTTGCGCCTGTCGACCTCCCTGACCGAGGCCGCCAGAGCCGCCAGCACGCACTTCATCTGCGTCGGCACCCCGCAACGCCCCGACGGCAAGGCCGCCGACCTGCGGTACGTCGACGCCGTCGTGGACGGCCTGGCCCCGCACCTGCGTCCCGGCAGCCTGGTGGTGGGCAAGTCCACCGTGCCGGTCGGCACCGCGGCCCGGCTCAACGCGCGGCTGGCCGCGGCGTCCCCGGGCACCGAGGTCGCCTGGAACCCCGAGTTCCTGCGCGAGGGCTCAGCCGTCGACGACACCCTGCGGCCGGCCCGGCTCGTCGTGGGCGTGGCCTCCGCGCACGCCGAGGCGGTCCTGCGGGCCGTCTACGCGCCCATGCTGCGGGCGGAGGTCCCGTTCTTCTGCACCGACCCGGCCACCGCCGAGCTGGTGAAGGTGGCGGCGAACGCCTTCCTGGCGACCAAGATCTCCTTCATCAACGCCATGGCAGAGGTCTGCGACGCGGCCGGCGCGGACGTGTCGGTCCTGTCCGCGGCGCTCGGCGCCGACCCGCGGATCGGCCCCCGCTTCCTGCAGAGCGGACTGGGATTCGGCGGCAGCTGCTTCCCGAAGGACATCCGGGCCTTCGCGGCCCGCGCCGCGGAGATCGGAGCCGCCGAGTCGGTGGAGATCCTGCACGAGGTCGACCGGATCAACCTCAGGCAGCGGCAGCGCACCGTCGAGCGCGCACGGGAGCTGCTCGGCGGGAGGTTCGCCGGCCGCCGCGTCGCGGTCCTCGGAGCGGCCTTCAAGCCCGACAGCGACGACGTGCGCGACTCGCCCGCCCTGGCCGTCGCCGACATCGTCCACCGGCTGGGAGCCGAAGTCCGGGTCCACGACCCGCAGGCGCTGGACAACGCGCGGGCCGTCTCCCCCGAACTGAGCTACGCCCCGGACGTCCCCAAGGTCTGTGAAGACGCCGACCTGGTGCTGCACCTGACCCCCTGGCAGGAGTACCGCGAGCTCGATCCCGCGGCGCTCGCCGAGGTGGTGCGTGTGCCCGTGCTCCTGGACGCCCGCAACAGCCTGGACCCCGAGCCCTGGTGGTCGGCCGGCTGGAGCGTGTGCGTGCCGGGACGGCCGTTGCTGTCCGCGTCGGCGCCGGCAACCACATCGGCATTTACATCGGTGCCGTCGACCACGTCGGCGTCACCCGATCGAGGAGGAGACCAATGCATGTCGTCGTGACCGGAGGAGGTGGATTCCTGGGCACCCACCTCTGCGAAGCCCTGCTGCGCAGAGGAGACACGGTCTGGTGCCTGGACAACTTCTCCACGAGCAGCCCGGAGAACATCGCCCGCCTTCGCGGCCATCCCGGCTTCCGGCCCGTACGCACCGACGTCACAGCGCCCTTCGACGTCCCGGCGCCGGTGCACGTCGTGGCCCATCTCGCCAGTCCCGCCTCACCTCCCGACTACGACCGGCTGCCGCTGGAGACGCTGGCCGTCGGCAGCCGGGGGACCGAGAACGCCCTCCGCCTGGCGCTGCGACACGGCGCGCGCTTCCTGCTCGCCTCGACCAGCGAGGTCTACGGAGATCCCGCGATCCACCCCCAGCCCGAGGAGTACTGGGGCAACGTCAATCCGATCGGCCCGCGCAGCGTCTACGACGAGGCCAAGCGCTACGCCGAGGCGCTGGCGTCGGCCTACCGGCGCAGCCGCGGCCTGAACGTCGGCATCGTCCGGATCTTCAACACCTACGGCCCGCGGATGCGGCCCTACGACGGACGAGTGGTGTCCACCTTCATCCGGCAGGCGCTGGAAGGCAGCCCCCTGACGATCCACGGCGACGGCACCCAGACGCGCAGCTTCTGCTACGTCGACGACCTCATCCGGGGCATCACGGCGATGGCCGACAGCGGCTGCGCCGGCCCGGTCAACCTCGGCAACCCCAGCGAGTACACCGTCCGGGAACTGGCGGATCTGGTGCTGCGAGCCACCGGTTCACGCTCGCGGATCGAGTACCGTCCGCTGCCCACCGACGACCCGACCCACCGGCAGCCGGTGATAGCCCGGGCCCGCGAACAACTCGGCTGGTCTCCGGTGATCTCCATCGAGGAGGGCCTGGAGCGCACCATCGCGTGGTTCGAAGACCAGCGCCGGCAACCGGACCGGGCCGGACATCGCGTCCGTCCCGTCCTCGCGGGAGCCTGATCGCCATGCTCCCGTCGACGGCCGCCACCGGGCTCGCCCGGTTCGCCAGGGTTGCCCGCGTCGTGCCGTGGGCTGTGGCCACCGTGGCCGCCGTGGGCCTGGCGGTCGCCGCAAGCGGGTGCGCCGATCTTCCCCACTACGGGCCGTCGGCGCACACGTACTACGTCAGCCCGAGCGGCCACGACGGCGACTCCGGCACCTCGGCCGGCGCGGCGTGGCAGTCCCTGGCACGCGTCCAACAGCAGCAGCTGCGGCCCGGAGACCAGATCCTGCTCCAGGGCGGAGCCCGATACTCCGGCACCCTCACGGTGGCCGCCGGCGACGCGGGCAACGCCGGACAACCAGTGGTGATCGGCTCGTACGGCAGCGGAAACGCCGTCCTGGCGTCGTCCGGCGACGGCATCGACGTGCACAACACCGGCGGTGTGGCCATCCGGGATCTCACCATCACCGGGGTCGGCGCGCCCTACGCGCACGGTACCGGCATCAACCTCTACAGCGACCTGCACAGCGGTGCGAAGCCCAACCACGTCACCATCTCCGGTGTCGACGTCTCCGGTTTCCAGACGGGTATCGGGATCGGCTCCGCCTCCTACACCGGCTTCGCGGAGGTGGCGGTCCATCAGGCGCGGTTGCACGGCAACGAGGATTCCGGGCTGAAGACCTACGGTCCGGACTTCGAGGTGGCCCACCCCGCGTACGCGAACCAGAACATCGACATCGAAGCAGTGCAGGCATACGACAATGCCGGCGACCCCGCAGTGCTCGCCCACAGCACCGGAAACGGCATCAGCCTGGGCAGCGTCAGCGGCGCCAAGGTGAGCGGATCCACCGCGTACAACAACGGCTTCGCATCGGCGGCCCTGGCCCATGACGGACCTGTGGGGATCTGGACGTACAACTCCACCGGCGTGGTCATCGAGCACAACACCGCCTACGCCAACCACACCGCCTCCCTCGCCGACGGCGCCGGGTTCGGCATGGACGACAACGTCTCGAACTCGACGATCCAGTACAACCTGGCCTTCCACAATGACGGACCCGGCATCTACGTCTACACCGACGAGCCCAGCAGCCTCTACACCGGCGACACGATCCGCTACAACATCAGCAACGACGACGGCCGCAAGATGCCGCAGAACGGCGGCCTGACCGTCTACGGGACGTATATCAGCGGCCTGGACGTCTACCAGAACACGGTGGTCATGGCCGGGACCGGGGGACAGGCGCCGGCACTGCTCGTGAGCGGGAGCCAGAACGGCATCACCATCCGCAACAACGTCCTGGCCACCGACGGATCGCCGCTGGCCACCGTGCTCGGAGTCACCGCCTCGCACGTCGTCCTGCAAGGCAACGACTACTACGCGCCGTCCGGGCTGTGGTACGTCATCTGGTCCACCAAGACGTACACCACCCTGGCCGACTGGCGCGCGGCGACTGGCGCGGAGAAGCTCTCCGGCCAGCCCACGGGGCTGACCGTCGACCCCTGCTTCAGCGGCGGCCGGCTTCCCGAGATCCGGACCACCGCCGAGGCGCAAGCGATCGTCCCCGCCTGCACGAACCTCGCTGGCAAGGGTCTCGACCTGCAGAAGCTGTTCCAGACGAACACGGGAACGACTGACTACTTCGGGCGCGCCCTGAGCACGCCGCCACCGGTCGGAGCCGCTGTTCCGGTGGTCCCGGGTTCGAAGCCTGGCGGGAGCGCTCCCTGACCGGACCGTTGTCGTGGTACCCGGCGGTGCGGACCAAGCCGGGGTGCGCCGGGCTCGGCCGTACTTCCGCTCCGACGGCGGCGACCCAGGCTGAAGGCGTAAAGCCCGGCGAGCAGCGCGGTCCCGGCGAGGACGAGAAACGCCCTGTGGTACCCCGCCACCGACGGCGATGGACCGGCGGCGGCCGGGTGGCCGTGGTCGTGCCCGTGGCCGGAACCGAGGACGAGAGCGGCGGTGACGACCGTCGGCGCCAGTGCCATCCCGAACTGCCGGACGACCGTGCCCAGGGTCGCGGCCTGGGCCGAGTCGGCCCGGTCGACGGTGGTGAGCGAGGCCAGGGTGACCGGGATGAAGAAGGCGCCCATCATCACGCCGAGCAGGAACATGTAGAGCCGCAGCGTCCCCAGCCCGGTGTGCAGGTCGCAGGTCGCGAACAGCAGCTCGACGCCGGCCACGCCGAGCAGGCCGCCGCCGATGATCGGGCCGGGGCCGACGCGCTGATAGAGGACGCCGACCAGCTGCATGGTCAGCAACACGCCGAAGGCCTCGGTGAACGTGGCGCTGCCGGAGGCGAAGGCGTCGCGTCCCTGCGCCTGCTGAAGGAACAGCGGGACCAGGAACATCGTGCCCATCGTCGGAATGAGTCCGACGAGGCTGACCAGGCAGGCCTTGCGGAAGAACCGGTCGGTGAACAAGCGCAGCCGCAGCGCGGGCTGGTCGGTGCGCAACT
Source organism: Catenulispora sp. MAP12-49 (assembly GCF_041262705.1). Taxonomy (NCBI): domain Bacteria; kingdom Bacillati; phylum Actinomycetota; class Actinomycetes; order Catenulisporales; family Catenulisporaceae; genus Catenulispora; species Catenulispora sp. MAP12-49. The sequence goes on from NZ_JBGCCP010000020.1 coordinate 63,966, forward strand.
GGTGGCGCACGGCTATGCCGAGCAGGGCCGCGCCGGCCACCAACGGGAGCAGGACGCCAGGTGTGGCCCACCCGTGATCCGGCCCGGCGCAGACCCCGTACATCAGGGCACCCATCGCGGCCGCGCTGAGCAGCAGACCGGCCAGGTCCAGCCGGGCGGCGCGGTGGTCGCGGTGCTCTCCGAGGAAGAGCAGCCCGAACACGACGGCCGCCAGACCGACCGGCACGTTCACGTAGAAGACCCAGCGCCATCCGAACGACACCACCAGCGAGCCGCCGAGCAACGGCGCGATCGCCGGAGCCAGCTGCTGGGGGATGATCGTGATCCGGGACAGCCGTATCTGTTCGTGGTGCGTGAAGGTCCTGAACACCAGCCCCTGCGAGACCGGCATCAAGGCCCCGGCGGACAGGCCCTGCAGGGCGCGGAAGGCGACCAGCTCGGGAAGATTCGCGGCGGCGCCGCACAGCCCGGAGGCCAGGGTGAACAGGGCCAGGCCGGTCAGGAGCACGCGGCGCGCGTCGTAGCGTTCGAGCAGCCAGGCGGAGGCGGGGATGACCATGCCCAGGCACACGGGATAGACCACGACGACGCCGTCCAGGCCGGCGGGGGACAGGTGGAACTGACGCGCGAGCGAGGGAAGCGCCACCGTGGTGATCGAACCGTCGACGATCACGATGAAGACGGTGAAGACCGACATGACCGGTACGATGACGCGCTGGTTGCGCAGGGGCGCAGGCGTGCGGCGGGACAGGGTGTCGCGGACGGGCATGATTACTGAGCATACTCACTATGAGCGTACTCAGGATAGACGGGAGCGGTGCGGACATGGCGCGGCAACATCACGGGAGCAGCGACGTCCTGGTGGACGAGCTCTTCGACACCACGGTGGTGTTGCGCTCCTTCGTGGAGAGCAGACTGCGTCCCCTGAGCTCCTCGGTGGCCCGCCTCCGCGCACTGCGCATGCTCGCCCGCGAGGGCGTCCCGCTGCGCATGCGCGACCTCAGCGAGCTACTGGGCGTCGCGGCCCGCACCACCACGACGATCGTGGACAGCCTGGAGCACGACGGCCTGGTCGAGCGCGTCCGGCACTCCGACGACCGCCGGGCCTTCCTGATCTCCCTGACCACCGCCGGCCGCGCCCACTATGACCAGGCGGAGGCCGTGGACACCCAGGCGCTCGCCGACGCCACGGGCACGCTCAGCGCTGAAGAGCGGGAGCAGCTGCGTGTGCTGCTGGGCAAGGTTCGGGAGGCGGTGCACCAGGAAGTGCACCAGGAAGTGCACCAGGAAGTGCACCAGGAATAGGTGGCGGTAGCGGTAGCGGTAGCGGTGGCGATTTTCGGAGCCTCTGAATTTGTGGGTGCGTGGGTGTGGCTGGTTGCGGTTTGTTTGTGGGTTGACAGGCGCAGGCGTTTCTTGACGGCTTCGCGCATGGTTGGCGGGATCGTTGGTGGCGCGGGTTGGGGGTGGCGCTGGTTTCGGGGGGCGGTGGTGGTGTGGGCAGGTGGTCGGGTCTACTGCGACAGTCAAGGTCAACTGCGAAGGCCAAGGCGAAGGCGAACTGCGAAAGTCAAGGTCAAGGGCTAAAGGCGCCTCCGGCGGCGCCTGCGCGGCGAGCGGCCTCGCTCCGGGGAGTGGGGGTCGCGCTGCTGGCTGCCGGTCGCTGCTTGTGGTCGCCTCTGTCCCGGCTTCCCCGTCGCTTCGTCGCCCGGAGGGAACCATCCCGGCCTGGGCGGTGTCAAGCCGGATCGCTGTTGCTGGCCACCGGTTTGGTTCGGCTGGACACCGCCCAGTCCGGGATGGTTGTGCAAGCACCGCCGAAGCGACGGGGAATCCGGGACAACCCCCGCCTGTGGGAACGGTTCCCGCACCTTACGCACACACCACCCGGCCGCCGCTGTACCTCGCCGAGTGGACCCCGTCCACACCACAGGCGGGTTTGTCCCGGATTCCCCGTCGCTTCGGCGGGCGTAGCCAAGCAGGCCGGGCCGGTGGTGTCAAGCCGCTGATACTGGACCCACAGCTCTGCGATCCGGCTTGATACCACCGGCCCGGTCTGCTTCCGTAAGGCGACGATGCGACGGGGAATCCGGGACGAAGGCGACCACAAGCAACGTCCGCCGCCGGGCAGCGCAACCCCCACTCCCCGGAGCGAGGCCGCTCGCCGCGCAGGCGCCGCCGGAGGCGCTTGTAAGTCTTTGACCTTGCCCTTGGGCTGTCGCAGTTGCCCTTGGTTTTCGCAGTAGAGCCAACCACCTACCCACACCACCGCCGCCCCGCGAAACCAGCGCCGCCCCCGACCCGCGCCACCAGCGGATCCCGTAAACCATGCGCGAAGCCGTCAAGAAACGCCTGCAAGCCCCCACCCCAGCTGCACCCGCACGAGAAACTCACCCACCATAAGTCAGAGGCGCCCAATTCCCAGCACCAGCACCGGCACCCGAGGCCGCGCGAGCAAGACCGTCGGCACCGCCGCACCTGCCGGCCCACATCGATTTGCGGCCAGATCCCGGGGCGGGCCACCGTTGGGGCATGCGAAGAATCGGCTTGATCGGCGGGATGAGCTGGGAATCAACTGCCGAATACTATCGGCTGCTGAATCAGGGGGTCCGGGATCGTCTGGGCGGCCTGCATTCGGCCTGGGTGCTCGTGGCGTCGGTGGACTTCGCGCCGATCGAGCGGATGCAGCAGAGCGGTGACTGGGAGGCTTCGGGTGAGGTGCTGGCTGGCGAGGCTCGGGCGTTGCGGGCTGCGGGGGCCGAGCTGATCATGATCGGCACCAACACGATGCACAAGGTCTACGACCAGGTTGCGGCGGCGGTCGACTGTCCGGTGCTGCACCTGGGCGACGTCACGGCGCGCGCGGTGCGTGCCGCCGGGCTGGAGCGCATCGGTCTGCTGGCCACCCGCTACACCATGGAGCAGGACTTCTATCGGCAGCGCCTCGCGGACGGGGGAGTGGAGTCGCTGATCCCGGACGAGGCGGATCGGGAGCAGGTGCAGCGGATCATCTACGACGAGCTCTGCGTCGGGGTCGTGACCGAGGAATCGCGTGAGCTGCTCATCGCGATCGGGCAGCGGCTGGTGGACCGGGGAGCGCGTGGGATCGTCCTCGGGTGTACCGAGCTCGAGCTCAGTGTCCGGATCGGCGACCTCGCGGTTCCGGTCTTTCCGACCACCGCGTTGCATTGCCAGGCGGCCCTCGATGCTGCGCTCGCGCCGTGATCATCTGCTTGACCTTGCTATTTCGTTTTGATCCGAAGTAGCATTGCCGTCATGGTTGAGCCGGAAGATCTCGACGACCTTGATGACCTCGATGACCTCGACGACCTCCTGCGGGCCGTGGCCAGCGGGCACCGTCGGCACATCCTGGTCCGGGTGTGGGATCGGGAACGCAGTGCCGGGGACCTGGCCGAGCTGCTCGAGCTGGCCCCGGCCAGTGTGTCCGAGCATCTCAGGGTGCTGCGCAAGCACGGCCTGGTGGCCATGAGGGTGGACGGCACCTTCCGGCTCTATCGGGCGGTGCCGGAGCGGCTCGGCCACCTGGTCGAGCTGCTCACCCGGGTGTTCCCGGGTATCGAGCCGGCCGGCGAAGGCGGACATTCACAGGAGGTAGGCGGATGAGTGACCAGACCGTGCACGCCGCGAACGCGGTGGTGCACTTCGACATCAGCGGCCCGGACGACGAGCGTCTGCGCCACTTCTACGGGGACCTGCTGGACTGGGAGATCGTGTCCAAGGGCCCGGGCTACGCGCTGGTGCAGACCCCCGGCGGGCTGCGCGGCGGGATCGTCGAGGCGGAGCGGCCCGCTGTCACGCTCGGTGTGGCGGTTCCGGACCTCGAGCAGGCTGTGCGGCGTGCCACGGAGCTCGGCGGCGCGGTCGTGATGCCCCCGACGGACAACGGCTGGGTGGTCAAGGCCCAGGTCACCGACCCTTCCGGGAACGTGCTCACCCTGATTCAGGCGTGACAAGCGATGTGGGTGCTGCTGATCGCCGTCGGAGTGCTGGTCGCCGCGGCCGCGGCCGTCCTGCTGATCGGTCGCGGGCTGCCGGTCGAGCATGAAGCCGCCCGGAGCCTGGGCTTGGGCAGGCAGCCGCAGGAGGTGTGGCGGGCCGTCACCGACATCGACGGCCTGAGCGCGTGGCGCCCCGGCCTGAAACGGGCCGAAGCGCTGCCGGAGGTGGACGGCCGGACCCGGTGGTGCGAACACGACCGCCACGGGAAGATCACCTACGAGGTGGTGGAGGCCGACGTGCCGAGGCGGTACGTCACACGCATCGCCGACACCGGGTTGCCCTTCGGCGGGACGTGGACGTGGACGATCGAACCCACGGCGCAGGGCTGCCGTGTCACCGTCGTCGAGTGCGGCGAGATCCACAGCCCGCTGTTCCGCTTCGTGTCCCGCCACATCATCGGCCACGGCGCCACCCTGGAGCGGACTCTGCGAGCACTCGCCAAGCACTTCGGCGAGGATCGCGCGGCGCTTGGGACGCCCGCCGCTGGTTAGGCTCGGATCATGCACACGCCGATCCGTGCCGTCCTGTTCGACCTCGACCGCACCCTGGTGGACCTGGAAGGTGCCACGCGGCATGGCATCCAGGCCCACCTTGGTGCGCTCGGCCTTCCCGCCGGTGAAGACGAATACCTTCGCTGGAAGGAATACGAGGACGTCTACATCGGCCGGTTCATGGCGGGCGAGCTCGGCTTCCAGGAGCAGCGCCGTGGCCGGGCCCGGGCGATGAGCCGCAGGGCGGACTTCTCCGACGCCGAGGCGGACCTCTGGTTCAACGGGTTCTACTCCCTCATGACCGCTGCCCTGACGGCCTTCGCCGACGTCGAACCGACGCTCGACGCGCTCGCCGGGGCGGGGATGACGCTGGGCATCGTCACCAACATGTTCTCCACGTTCCAACTGGAGAAGCTCCAGCGGTGCCGCATCGACCCGGGCCGCTTCGCGTGCTTCCTGGGCCTGGAGGAGCTCCCGGCCGCCAAGCCGCACCCCGACGCGTTCCTCACCGCCTGCTCGGTGATAGGCGTCGAGCCCCACGAGGCGCTCTACGTCGGTGACGAGCCGATCACCGACGCGGCCGCGGCTCGTGAGGCCGGCCTGCGGTCGATATGGCTGGACCGCACCGACAGGCGCTCCACCCTCCCGGAGGACGTTCGGGTTCGCCTTGAGGGAGTCGAGATCTGCTCGGACCTCATGTCCATCCCCGCAAGCCTTTCGGCGGCGGGGTGAGGCCGCGAACCCCCTCACACCATGACGTGCTTGACCTGCGTGTAGTCCAGCAACCCGGCCATCGACAGATCGCTGCCGTAGCCGGAGTGCCCGATGCCGCCGTGCGGCATCTCCGACACCGTGGTGCCGTGCGTGTTCACCCAGGCGATTCCGGAGCGGAAGCCGCGGACGGCTCGCATCGCGCGGTCGTGGTCGCGGGTCCACACGCTCGCGGCCAGTCCGTGGCGGACGCCGTTGGCCAGCGTCATGGCCTCGGCCTCGGTGGCGAACGACTGCACGGTCACGACCGGGCCGAAGGTCTCCTCCTGGACGATCTCGTCCTCCTGGGCGGCGTGCACGACCACCGTCGGTTCGTGGTACCAGCCGGGGACGTCGAGGGCGCGGCCGCCGATCGTCACTTCCGCGTGCGGCGGCAGGCGTTCCAGGACGCCGCGTACCGCGGCCAGCTGTGCGGCGTTGTTGAGGGGGCCGAAGTCGGCGTCGGGGGAGGGGCCGGTGCGCAGTGCCTTGACCTGGTCGGTGAACGCCGCCACGAACGCGTCGTGGATCGATCGGTCGACCAGCAGCCGCGTCGCCGCCGTGCAGTCCTGCCCCGCGTTGTAGAACGCGACGCCGGCCAGCGCGGCGGCCGTCGCCTCCACGTCCACGTCGCCGTGCACGACGACCGGGGCGTTGCCGCCGAGCTCCAGATGGACGCGCTTGAGGTCGGCGGCGCACGCGGCCGCGATCTGGCGGCCGGCGCGCACGCTCCCGGTCACCGCGACGAGCGCGACCGCCGGATGCGCCACCAGCGCGCGCCCGGTCTCGCGGTCGCCGCACACGACGTTGACGACGCCCGGGGGCAGGTGCTCCGCGGCGATGCGGCCGAGCAGCGCCGTCGTGGAGGGTGTGCTGTCGGCGGGTTTCAGCACCGTGGTGTTGCCCGCGGCCACCGCCGGCGCGAGCTTCCACACCGCCATCATCAGCGGGTAGTTCCACGGCGTGATCTGCGCGCACACCCCGACCGGCTCGTGCCGCAGCATCGACGTCCGGCCCTCGATGTACTCGGCCGCCGCCGCGCCCGGCAGGTTCCGGGCCGCCCCGGCGAAGAACCGCAGCACGTCGACGATCGCCGGGAACTCGTCCCGCAGGAACAGGGCCCGGGGCTTGCCCGTCTCCCGGACCTCCGCGTCGGCGAGCGCCCCGGCCCGCGCCTCGACGTCGTCGGCGATGCGCAGCAAGGCCCGCTGGCGTTCGGCGGGAGTGGTCACCGACCAGGTGTCGGAGGCGGAGGATGCCGCGGCGCAGGCCGTGTGGACGTCGGCGGCGTCGGACAAGGCCGAGCGGCCTGCGACCCGGCCGGTCGAGGGATCGACGAGATCCAGGAGCGCGCCGGAGGCCGCCGCGGACTCCCGTCCGCCGATGACGTTGAGGACGGTGGGGATCTCAGCGGGGATCTCAGCCATGCCGCAGCACCTCCGTGGCCGTCGCGCGGCCAGTCCGGACCGCGCCCTCCATGTATCCGGCGACCCACTGATCCGAGCCGCACACGTAGAACGGCGGCTCATGCGTGCCGTGCAGCGGCCCGACCCGCATCACGTCTCCCGGAGCCCACTGCGTCACGTATCCCTGCGTCCACGGATCGGTTCCCCACATCCGCAAGTAGGCGGCGGTGGGCTGCTCGGCCTCGGGACCGTAGAGCCGCGCGATGTCCGATATCAGCTCCCGCATACGTGCCTGCGGAGGCATCCCCAGCATCACGCCGTACCGCTCGGGCGGGATCAGCGCCGAGAGCAGCCCGACCCCCTGCGGCCAGGTGCTGCCGAGCACGTCCTCGCACTCGGACAGGCCGTTCATCCCCTGCTCGCGCCAGAACGGCCGCTCGTACGCCACCGCCAACTTCGCCGCGCACGCCTGGCGCTGCGCGTGCAGCGAGGCGAGCCGCGCCTCCGACACCCCGGTCACGGCGACCGACCGCAGCGGCCCCACCGGCAGCGCGCTGACCACCGCGTCGGCGGTCAGCGTCTCGCCGCCGACAAGGCGGACCGTGCAGCGCCCCGGCCCGGACGCGGCGGACCCGGCGGACCCGGCTGACCCAGACGACCCAGCCCGCACATCCACAGCCGCCACCGCGGCACCGGTCCGCACCCGGTGCCCCAGCTCGACGGTCATGGTCAGCGCCACCGTCGCCGAACCCTCGGCGACGCGCAGCCCTTCCCAGTCCTCGTAGTCGTAGTGCCCCGCGCTCGGCACCGCCGCGTTCTTGCGCAGCGCGCCGAGCAGCGACGTCCGCTCGACCGAGCCGCTGGCCAGGCTGAGCTGCCCGATCTCCCACAGCCGTACGACCTCGGGCGTCGCGCCGACGGACCGCAGCCACTGTCCCACCGACAGCGCGTCGAGCGCCGCGGCGTCGGGATGCGACCACGGGTCGTCCGGGTCGACGGTCCGGGCGAGGTCCACGAACTCCTGCGTCACCCGATGCTGGCAGTCCTCGTCGTGCGGACCGAACCAGTGCGGCGGATCCCCGGCCGAGACGCCCTCGGGCGTCGCGCGGGCGATGATGCCGGGCTCGGCGACGTAGCTGGGGACCAGCGTCAGGCCCAGTTCGGCGACCAGGCCCAGATACGCGGTGTGCGCGCGTCCGACCACCTCGCCGCCGAGCTGCACGATCCGGCCGTCGTCGAGCACCGCCTGCTCGACCCGGCCGCCGACCCGGTCCCGGGCTTCCAGGACCAGGACGTCCGCGCCGCCGGCGGCCAGATCCCGCGCGGCGGACAGTCCGGCCAGGCCCGCGCCGAGGACGATCACGTCGTAGTTGTGCATGAACGCTCCTTCCAAGACGGGGTCAGGCCAGGACCAGACAGTGTTCTGTCTTCCACGCGATCTCGACCGATTCGCCGCCTTCCCAGCGGTCCTCGTTCCGGGACCGCGCGGTGTTCTGTTCCAGCGCCGCGACGGTCACGCCGGGTGCCAGCTCGATCAGGTAGGTCGTGGTCGGGCCCGAGTACACGGTGTCCTTGATGACGCCGCGGGCTCGCGGCATGTCCGCCTCGAAGTCCGACAGCCAGATCTTCTCCGGCCGGATCGAGACGCTGACCTCCGTGCCGTCGGCGATCTCCGGGCAGGTCCCCACGGCGATCGCCGGGCCGCCGCTGATCTGGACCTCACCGGCACCGGACCGGTAGACGCCGGTCATGAGGTTCGAGGTCCCCATGAAGGACGCGACGAACTTCGTCTCGGGGCGCTCGTAGACGTCCTCGGGCGTGCCGCAGTGCTCCACGTGCCCGGCGTTCATCACGGCCACCCGGTCGGACATGGTCAGCGCCTCGTCCTGGTCGTGGGTGACGAACACGAAGGTGATGCCGACCTCGCGCTGGATCTGCTTGAGCTCGATCTGCATCTGCCGCCGCAGCTTCAGGTCCAGGGCGGCCAGCGGCTCGTCCAGCAGCAGCACGGCCGGCTGGTTGACCAGGGCGCGGGCCAGCGCGACGCGCTGGCGCTGGCCGCCGGACAGGGTGCGGGGCTTGCGGTCGGCGAACGTGCCGAGCTGTACCAACTCCAGCATCTCCCCGACCCGGCGGCGGATCTCCGGCCGGGCGACGCCGGCCCGCTTGAGGCCGAAGGCGACGTTGTCGGCCACCGACAGGTGGTCGAACAGCGCGTAGCTCTGGAACACGGTGTTCACGTTGCGCTTGTTCGGCGGCAGGCGGGTCACGTCCTGCCCGGCGAGCAGGATCGTCCCGTCCGTCGGATCGGCGAAGCCGCCGATCATCCGCAGGGTCGTGGTCTTGCCGCAGCCGGAGGGCCCGAGCAGGGAGAAGAACTCGCCGGGCGCGATGTCCAGGCTCAGGTCGTCGACGGCGGCGGCCAGGGCGTCGCCGCCGAACTTCTTGGTGATCCGGTCCAGCCGGACGGCGGGGGTGGCGGGCGCCGCGGGATCCGCGGGAGAGGCGGGAGAGGCGGCCGAAGTGGTGGTGCTCATGGGTATCAGTCCCCGGACAGGAGGTCGAGGCCGCCGGAGCGGCCGAACAGGCGCGGGATGGACAGAGCGGCGGCGATGAGGGTGATGGAGCCGGCCAGCATCAGCGTGCCGACGGCGTTGATGGTCGGCTCGACGCCGAAGCGGATGGCGGAGTAGATGCGGACGGCCAGCGGCTGCGGGTCCACCCCGGTGGTGAAGTAGGCCAGGACGAAGTCGTCGAAGACCAGGGCGAAGATCAGGACCGCGCTGGCCAGGATGGCCGGCAGCAGCGCGGGCAGCGTCACCAGGCGCAGCGCCTGCCACCGCGTCGCGCCCAGGTCCATGGCGGCCTCCTCGACCTCCGGGTTGAGCGCGGCGACCCGCGAGCGCAGGATCACCGTCACGTAGGAGATGGAGAAGGTGATCTCGGAGATCATCACCGTGCCGGTGGACAGCGTGATGTTCAGACCCTTGTAGAGCATCAGCGACGCCACGCCGGTGACGATCTCCGGGGTGATGAGCGGGACCAGCATGATCAGGGCGGAGTAGGAGCCCAGCCGGCCGCGTGCCCGCACCAGGCCCAGGGCCAGCGCCACGCCCAGGGCCACCGAGCCGATCATCGCCACCAGCGAGATCTTCAGGCTCATGCCGAGCGAGGACAGCAGGACGTGGTCGTGGAAGAAGGCCGAGTACCACCGGGTGCTGAAGTGCTTGAAGACGGTCAGCGACTTCTGGGAGTTGAAGGAGAACAGCACCACCATGCCGATCGGCAGGTAGAGCAGGATGAAGAAGAGCACGGTGACCACGAAGGCGAAGCGGGGCTTGGCCTCCACGCGGCGCCGGTTCCGGAAGATCGCAGCGCTCATCGGGTCGCCTCCGCCTCGTCCTTGCGGGCCCGCCGCAGGTAGCCGAACATGCCGACCAGGAGCACGGCCATCAGCAGCATCGTCAGCGCCGAGCCCAGCGGCCAGTCCTGGCCCTCGAAGAACTTGTCCTGGATCAGGTTGCCGATCATGATCTGGTTCGGGCCGCCGAGGAACTGCGCGGACACGAAGTCGCCCATGGCCGGCAGGAACACCAACACCATTCCGGCCGCCGCGCCCTGGCGTGTCGCGGGGACCGTGACGAACAGGAACGTGCGCAGCGGGCCGCCGTACAGGTCGCGCCCGGCCTCGATCAGCGACGTGTCCAGGCGCTCCAGCGCCGCGTACAACGGGATGATCATGAACACCACGAATCCGTAGACCAGGCCGGCGATGACGCCGGGCCCGGTGTTGAGGATCTTCGTGTGCGAGTCGGCGAGGCCGATCGCGCGCAGGAAGCGCAGGACGGGGCCGTCGTCGGACAGCACCACCGACCAGCCGTACATCCGGACCAGGTAGTTGGCGAAGAACGGCACGACGATCGCGGCGATCAGCGCGTTCTTGAACCTGCCGGCGTGCAGCGCGATCGCGTAGGCGACCGGATAGGCGATCAGCAGGCACAGCAGGGACGTCAGGGCCGCGTACTCCAGCGAGCGGAACATCACGGTCCGGTAGGCCGGAGCCCCGAGTCGCCGGATGTTGTCCAGCGTGGTGCCGAAGCGCGGGTTGCCCAGATCGTCGGTGGTCCCGAAGGACAGCGCCGCGACGAGCAGCAGCGAGGAGATGAAGAACACTGACATCCACAGCGTGCCGGGCAGCGCCAGGCGGTTCCAGACCCGGGTGTCGGCCGCGGCCGGCCGCTTTCGCGGGGTCCGGCGCGGGCGCCGCGGGCGGGTCCGGCCGCCGGGATCGGTCCGGCCGCTCGGGCCGGTCGTGGGTTCGGGGACGATGTCGAGCACGCCTCAGCCGGCTTTCACGTCGGTCCACACGGCGTCGCGGGCGTGCCCCTGGGCAGCCGTGCCGTTCTGGAACATGCGGTTCGTCACCAGGTCCTCGGTCTTGATGACGCATTGGGGGAACTGCGCGACGAGCTTCGCGTAGGCGTCCTCGGTGCCGTTCACGGGCATCGGGTAGCCGATGTATTCGATGTTCTTGGTGACGTTCTCCGGCCGCAGCATGTAGTCGATGAAGAGCATCGCCGTGCCGGGGTGTTCGGCGTTGGCCGGGATCACGTAGCAGTCGGTGTTGACCGGCGAGCCCTCCCTGGCCGTCTGGAACCCGTAGACCGAGGCGTCCTTGGCCTGGTTGAGCACGGAGACCATGTCGCCGCTCCAGGCCTGGGTCATCAGGGCGTTGCCGTTGAGTAGGTTGTTGTAGTCGTCGCTGGAGAAGCCGCGCAGCCGCGGGCGCAGATTCTTCAGCTCCGCGTCGATCTTCGCCAGGTCGCCGGCGTCGGCGGTGTTGATCGCCAGGCCGAGCTTCAGCGCGGCCATGCCCAGCACCTCGTCCTCGTCGTCCAGCAGGAAGACGTCGCCGTTGGCGGCCGGGGACCACAGGTCCTGCCAGGAACCGGTCAGGTCCCCGAGCTTGTCCTTACGCCAGCCGATCCCGGTCTTGTACATGGTGAACGGGACGCTGTGCGAGGAGGCGTCGTCGTACCAGGGGTCCTGGAAGTAGTCGTAGTGGTCGAAGATCGCCGGGGCGTTCTTCAGCGCCGTGTGGTCGATGCGGTGCAGCTTCCCGCCGGCGGCCAGGCGCTGGGTCCACTTGGCCGAGGGGAAGACGATGTCGTACTTGTTCCCGGCGGCCAGCTTGGCGCCCATCGACTCCATCGAGTCGAAGTTGGACTGGACGACCTTGACGCCGTACTCCTTCTGGAACCCGTCGAAGACCGACGGGTCGACGTAGTCGGCCCAGTTGAAGTACACCAGGTCGCCGTCCACCTTGACGTCGATGGGCGGCTCGGTCGACGCGGCGGCCGCCGAGCCCGGGGACCCTGCGGCTCCGGCGGCCGAGTTCGACCCGGTGAAGCCGCACCCGGCCGCGGTCAGGGCCACAGCCCCGGCCGCCCCGGCGCGCAGCAGCGATCGGCGGGATGGCTCGCGGGATGGCTCGAAGGACTCCTCGGAAGACTGGCGGGACACGGCTTGTCCTTTCGTCGTGGGTGGGAGGGGCCCGGCACCGGGCGTCCGGTTCGCGGCAAGGCGGTACCCAGGACCGCCGGTGGCGGGGTCGAGCGTTATGAGGGGGAGTCACCGGCCCGAAGCGGTACGCGGGACCTGTTTTTCACCGCGCGCCGGTGGCTGCGACGCGGGCTCTGCACACTGCACTGCCGCGGTGGCGCGGCACGGTTATGGAGATGTGGGTCGTCGGCTCCGGCTTCGCCGGGTCCTACCCGGCGGCGATCCGCGGACCGGTGGCCGGAATCGGCGTGTGCACCCCGAGCTGCGGGGCGACGACGGCCCAGATCTGGTCGCGCGCGTCGTCCAGCGTCATCGCCGAGGCGCCGAGCAGGATCCGCGCGCCGTAGCCGTCGGTGAGGGCGATGATCAGGTCGGCCAGCCGCCCGACGTCGCAGGCCCCGAACTCGCCGGCGCCCTGGCCGTCGCGGACGATGCCGGCGATCCAGTCCCGCAGGTTCGCGTACAGGTCGCGGGCGACGGACCGCGAGTCGGGATCCCGGACGGCGCGCAGATGCAGTTCCTGCCACAGCAGGAAGTCGCGCCGCAGTTCGGTGTCGCCGGGCAGGCAGTCGTCGATGGCCCGGGCCAGGAGCCAGGAGTGCGGGGTCTCCGACGGCGGCGCGCTCGCGGTGTTCTCAGAGCCCGTGGTGTCGTAGGAGTAGCGCAGCGCTTCCAGGAAGAGCTTCTCGCGGGTGTCGAAGTGATAGTGCAGCGCGGCCGTGGACACGCCGGCCCGCTCGGCCACCATCCGCATCCTGACCTTCTCGAACCCGGACTCGGCGATCACCTCGCACGCCGCCCGCAGGATCACCGCGCGCGTCTGCTCGGTCCTGGTCTCAGCGCTCATCGCCGCCCGTCGCTCCCTTCGGATGATCTCTGTGATCCTCGCGAACCCTGTGATCCTTGCGAGCCCTGCGAGCCCTGCGAGCCCTGCGAACCCTGCGAACCCAGATCGGCTCGGATCCTATCGGCGAACCAGCCGACTCCGGCTTCGCGACGCGACAGCGGCCCGGGTTCGAAGCCGGGCGTGCGGATGCCGGCCTGGACCCGGCGCAGCAGTTCGGCGTCCTCGTCGCTGGTGATCCAGCCGATGGCGATGTTGAGCCGGCGCGCCAGGCGGGTCCGCTGGCTGGAGCCCCGGCGGGTGTAGAAGCCGCCGGGGACGGCGACGCGGTCCTGGCCCGCGGGGATGGCGGTCCAGGCGAGTACGTGGTCGGGGTAGAAGTCGAGCAGCGTGTTCGGATAGATGACGGCGTAGCGCCACATCCGGTGGTCTTCCTCCCGCAGACCCGGCATCGTCGAGGCCAGCCGCTGGTAGAGGCGTTCGCGCCAGTTGGACGACGGCTTGTCGCGCAGCGGCGTCTGGAACAGGACGTAGTCCTCGGCCACCTCGGTGACCCGGTAGTTCTGGTAGTCCAGCAGCCGCATCAGCCCGGGGTGGGCGACCGGCACGTGGTAGCCCTCCAGGTAGTTGTCGACGGCGACCTTCCAGTTGGCGCCCTGGACCTCGGCCCCGGCCAGATCGTGGATCCGGTCCTTGCCCACCGGCACCAGTTCGCCCCCGGCGTAGTGGCCCACGTGGTCGGCCAGGCCCGCGCAGGTCTGGGCCAGTGGCGCGGCCGTGCCGTCGACGTTGACGAACACGAAGCCCAGAAAGGACTCCACGGCGACGGTGAACAGCCCGAGCTTCGGCTTGTCCAGGCAGGGGATCTGGCGGCCCTCAGGCGCCCCGACCAGCGAGCCGTCGAGCTTGTAGGTCCAGCCGTGATAGGGGCAGCGGATCGCCCCGGCGGTCTTGGGATCGGGCTCCGGGGCGTCGACCAGGCGGGTCCCGCGGTGCCGGCAGACGTTGAGGAACGCGGCCAGGCCGCCCTCGCCGTCGCGGACCACGAGCACCTCGCGGCCGGCGGCCCAGGCGGTGAGCCGGGAGCCGGGGTTCGGCAGGTCGGATTCGTGGCAGACCAGCTGCCAGCTCTTGGCGAAGACCGCGTTCTGCTCGGCCTCGGCCAAGGCCGGATCGGTGTAGTAGCGCGCGGCCAGGGCCGGCGGCGGGGGCGGTTCGGCCGGGTGCGGGCCGGGCGCGGCGCTCGTCGCGAGCGGTTCGGTGATCGACACCGGTCCTCCTTCAGCGGTCGCTGGGGTAGCTGACCGATTGGTCAGTCAGGTTCCACCCATGTTTCCTTGCTGTCAAGGGTTGCTGACTAATCAATTAGTCAGTTACGCTCCCGGCCACCGCAACACTCCCCGGAGGTGGAGGGTGTCAGAACGTTTCCCACGTCGCCGACCGGTCTGGCTCGGCCTCACCGCGGAGCCCGAGCGCGAACTGCCGGAGGCGGTCGCCGCGCTGCGGATGCGCTCGCGACCCGATGAAGAACCCATGGATCCGATGAGACTGCTGGAACGCGAGCGCCGCCGCATCGGCGAGCTCCTGGTCCGCGGCACTCAGCGGTCGTGGTCGCGGTACCTGGACGAGGTCGCCGATCTGGTGCGCGCGGCCGCGGCCGACGCGTCGGCAGCGTCAGCCTTGTCCGGCGCGTCAGTCGACGCCGACCGGGCGCTGCTCGCCGCCGAGGTCCTCCTCGACCATCACACGATGCTCATCGGCCTGCCCGGCCCCGCCTACCGCCGGGCCGCGGCCCAGCGTGCGGCTCTGGCCGAAGCAGTGCGAGTCCTGCAGCGACTCCCGAACGGACGAGACAGAAGATGACCCAGATCCATTCCCTGATGCGCGGACTCGCACCGCTGCTCGGCGAGAATCCCTACAGGCGGGAGACCCGGGACGCCTACTGGCAGGCCGGCGGATACCGCGATCTGTCGCCCGACCTGTTGTTCAACCGGATCAAAGCCGCCGGGCTGCGCGGGCGCGGCGGTGCCGGTTTCCCGGCGGCCACGAAGGTGCAGGCCGTGCGGGCCTCCGGCTCGGTTCCGGTGGTCGTCGCCAACGGCGCCGAAGGAGAACCGGGATCGGTCAAGGACCGCTGGCTGATGCGGGCACGGCCGCACCTCGTCCTGGACGGCATGCTGCGGGCCGCCGACATGACCCGCGCCGCGCGCTGCTACGTCTACGTGGCCGACGACGAAGCCGCCGACAGCATGCGCCGCGCGCTGGCCGAACGCGAACCTGTCGTTCCCACGTGGATCGTGCGGCCTGAGCACACCTACGTCGCCGGCGAGGAGACGTCCGCGATCCGCCGGATCAACGGCGGGCCCGCGCTGCCGGCCGCGAAACCCCCGCGGCCCTTCGAAGCCGGCGTCGACGGCGTCCCCACGCTCGTCGCGAACGTCGAGACCCTGGCCCGGATCGCACTGCTGGCGGCCCGGCCGGGAACCCCCGACTCGCTGTTGCTGACGGTCTCCGGCCGGGGGTTGAAACCGGAATTGGTCGAAGCGCCCGTCGGCACGTCGCTGCAGGCTCTGGCCTACCGCGTGGACCGCCTCGACACGCCCGGCGTCCTCATGGGCGGGATGTTCGGGGGAATTCTCGGCCCCGGCTGTCTGAAGACCACGCTCGAACCGTCGGCACTGGCCGCGGCGGGGTCGGCGCTCGGCTGCGGGGCCGTGCACTTCCTGACGGCCGGCGAGTGCCCGGTCGGGCTCGCCGCCGACGGTCTGGCCCGCCTCGCCGCCGAGAGCAGCCGCCAGTGCGGGGTCTGCGTGTCCGGCACCGCCGCGCTGGCGCGCACGATGGCGTCCGTCGTCCACGGCACCGCCGGGCAGGAGGACCTGGCCAGCCTCACCCGGTGGTCGCAGAGCCTGCTGCGGCGCGGCGCGTGCGGGCTGCTCGACGCGGCGGCGAACCTCGCCTCCTCGCTTCTGCGCTCCTTCGGCCCGCTCACCGAAGCCCACCTCGGAGCCCACCTCGGAGCCCGCTGCACCGACTGCTCCGCCGACCGTGCGCCGGACCCCGACCGGTTCCTGGCCGAGCCCCCGACCGTCCGAACCACCACTCACCCCGTATCAGCACCGCGATAGAGGAACCATGAAACTGCTGTTGGACGCCACCTTGTGCGAGGGCTACGGCGTGTGCCAGGAACAGGCCCCCGCCCAGATCGAACTCGACGACTTCGGCTACGCCGCGATCCGGGCGGCCGAGGTCCCCGCCGACGGTGAGACGGCCGCCCAGGCTGCCGTCGCGGCCTGCCCCAACCGCGCGCTGCGCCTGGAGTCGCAGCGATGAGCCGCGGTCTGGCCCCGCTGAGCCGCGAACTGGTGCCGCTGAGCCGCGACCTGGCGCCGCTGTTCGATCCGGTGTCGGTGGCCGTGGTCGGCGCGAGCGACGACCCGGCGAAGTACGGGCACGCCATCGCCGCGCAGGCCCTGCGCGCGCCGCACCGCCGGCCGATCCACCTGGTGAACCGGCGCGCGGGCACCGTGCTCGGCCAGAGCGCGGCACCCAGCCTGAGCGCGCTCGGCGAGCCGGTCGGGCTGGTCGTGGTCTCGGTCCCGGCGCCGGTGTACGAGCAGACCGTCGACGAAGCCCTGGCCTGCGGTGCCAAAGCGATCGTGGCGGTCACCGCGGGCTTCGCCGAGACCGGCGCCGAGGGGCTCGCGCGGCAGCGGGCCGTCGCCGAGAAGGTGCGGGCCGCCGGCGCGGTCCTGGTCGGACCCAACTGCCTGGGCATCGCCGACAACACCACCGAGCTGTATCTGGCCTCTGACGCCTTCGACCTGGGCGGCGTCGCGCTGCTGAGCCAGAGCGGCAACCTCGCGCTGGAACTCCAGCTCGCGTTCGCCCCGCACGGCCTGGGCTTCTCGCGGTTCGTCTCGCTCGGCAACCAGTCCGACGTCACGCTCGTGGACCTGGTCCGGGACTGCGCGCGCCACGACGCCACCAAGGCGATCGCGGTGTACGCCGAGGACTTCGGCGACGGCCGGGCCTTCGCGCAGGCGGCGGCCACGGCCGGCAAGCCGGTGGTGCTGCTCAGCGCCGGACGCGGAGCGGCGGCGGCCCGCAGCGCGGCGTCGCACACCGGGGCGCTGACGACGTCCTCCGACATCGTCGCGGCCGCGTGCCGGGACGCCGGCGTGGAACTGGTGCGCACGCCGCGCGAGATGACCGCCGTCCTCGCGGCGCTCGCCGGCGGCCGCCGGGCGCACGGCCGCCGGGTCGCGGTGTTCACCGACGGCGGCGGACACGGCGTCATCGCCGCTGACGCCGCCGAGGCCGCCGGATTCGCGGTCCCCGAGCTCGGTCCGGGAGTCCAGGAGAAGCTGGCCGGACAGTTGTGGGGTCCCTCGGCGCTCGGCAACCCGGTCGATCTGGCGGGCATGGGGGAGCAGGACCCGATGTCGTACGCGGCCGTGGTGCGCACGCTGCTGGACTCCGACGAGGTCGACGCCGTCCTGATGACCGGCTACTTCGGCGGGTACTCCGCCGACTCGGGAGGTCTCGGCGGTGCGGCGGGGACACTCGGCGCGACCGAACTCGAGGCCGCCGACTCCATAGCCCGGGCGGTGCGGGCGTCCGCGAAGCCGGTCGTGGCGCAGTCGATGTATCCGGACGCGCCGAGCTGCCAGAACTTGCAGGCGGCCGGCATCCCGGTGTTCGCGGCGATCGAGGACGCGGCGCGCGCGCTGGCGGCCGTCGTGGTTCCGGAGAATTCGGAGGGCGGCGATGGCGGCGGCGCGGCGGCGATGGAATCGCTGCCCGACGCCGCCCCGCCGATGACCGACACCGGCTACTACGCCACGCGTGTCCTGCTGGCCGAGGCGGGCGTGCGGTTCCCGGCCTCGGCCGAGATCAGCAGCGAGGCCGAGGTGCGGGAGTTCGCGCGCGGTGCATCAGGCCCCTTCGTTCTCAAGGCTCTGCATCTGCTGCACAAGTCCGATGCCGGGGGCGTCGTCCTGAACCTCGCCGACGAGGAAGCGCTGGTCGCGGCGCACCGGGAGATGCATGCGCGGCTGTCCGCCCCGTCGTACTCCGTGGAGCAGATGGCGGATCTGGCAGCGGGCGTGGAGCTGATCGTCGGCGTGAACCGCGACCCGCGCTTCGGTCCCATCGCGATGGTCGGTTTGGGCGGGGTGTTCACCGAAGTCCTCGGTGACGTCGCGTTCGCCCTCGCCCCGGTCTCCGCCGCCCGCGCCGAGGCGATGCTGCGCGGACTGCGCTGCGCCGCCCTCCTGAACGGGGTGCGCGGCCGGCCGGCCGTCGACGTGGCCGCCGCCGCGAAGGCGATCGAGCAGATCACCCGGGTCGCCGCCGCCCAGCACGACCTCGCCGAATGCGAAGTCAACCCGCTGCTGGCCCTGCCGTCCGGGGCGCTCGCCCTGGACGCCCGAGCTGTCCCGCTGGTTCCCCCCTCCCATTCCGACTACTGAGGAGCCCCGACATGGACTTCCGATACACGCCCGCGCAGCAGGACCTCAAACAGCGCGCCGCCGACTACGTCAAGCTCCTCATGCAGTACGAGGACCAGGCCGAGCAGGCCCGTGGCGCGCTCCCGAAGGAGACCGTCAGGGAGCTGACCCGCGCCGCGATGGACGCCGGCGTCTACGCGATCAACATGCCGGTCCAGTGGGGCGGCCCGGGACTGTCGCTGCTGGAGCAGGTGATCGTCGAGGAGGAGTTCGGCAAGGCGACGAACTGCCTGTGGGACATCCCCTGGCGGCCGTCGAACGTCCTGGCCTACGGCACGGCCGAGCAGCGGGAGAAGTACCTGCTGCCGATCATCCGGGGCGAGAAGTTCGACGCCTTCGCGGTCACCGAACCGGAGGCCGGATCGGACCCGAGCAGCGGCGTCACGGTCGCCACCCGGACCGAGGGCGGCTGGCTGCTCAACGGCGAGAAGTGGTTCGTCACCTGCGGCGACATCGCGGACTTCCTGCTGGTGCAGGCCGACGCGCTGGTGGAGGCCGCGGACGGCTCCGGCCCGGTGAAGCTCGCGACGCTGTTCTTCGTCGACAAGAGCGCGCCGGGCCTGGAGATGACGCGCGTCCCGCACTTCATGCACCACGCGGTCAACGGGCACCCCGAGTTCACGCTCACCGACGTCTTCGTCGCCGACGAGGACGTGCTCGGCGAGGTCGGCCAGGGCTACGAGCTGACCAAGGAGTGGTTCACCGACGAGCGCCTGATGATCGCGGCGCGCACCGTCGGCGCCGCGGAGCGCGCGTTGACCGAGGCGCGCGACTGGGCCGCCGAGCGCCAGGCGTTCGGCAGGCCGATCGGCGAGTTCCAGCTGATCCAGGGCATGCTCGCCGACTGCGCCGTGGACATCGCGGTGAACCGCGCCTACACCCACCAGGTCGCGTGGGAGGCCGATCAGCCGGACACCGACCGCAAGACCCTGCACGCCAAGGCCTCGACCGCCAAGCTCGCCGCCAGCGAGGCGGCCGGCCGGGTCGCCGACCGGTGCGTGCAGATCTTCGGCGGGCGCGGCTACGACAGCGCCTACGCCGTCGAGCGCATCTTCCGCGAGCTGCGCGTGGACCGGATCTGGGAGGGGACCTCCGAGATCCAGCGCGTGATCATCGCCAACGAGCTGATCAAGCGCGGTACGCGTTCGCTCGCCCTGCCCCGGCCCGCCGCCACGAACTCCACGAACTCCACGAAAGAGAACTGATATGGACTTCCGTCTCACCCAGCGCCAGCTCGACCTCCAGACCGCGGCTCGTGGACTGGCCGACTTCATGACCAAGTACGAGCAGGCCTGCGAGGAGGACAACGGCTTGCCCCCGGCGGCGCACGCCGAGGTCCGCGACGCGGTGCTGGCCGCCGGCCTGCAGGCGATCAACATGCCGGCCGAATGGGGCGGCGCCGGCCTGACCATCTTCGAGCAGGCCGTGGTGCAGGAGCAGCTGGGCCGCCTGACCGGCGCGCTGTGGGACATGGTGTGGCGCCCGGCCAACGCGCTGCGCTTCTGCACGCCCGAGCAGCGGGAGCGCTTCCTGGAGCCGGTGATCCGCGGCGAGCGCCGCGACTGCTACGCCGTCACCGAGCCGAACGCCGGATCCGACCCGCAGAACCTGACGACGACCGCGACGAAGACCGACGGCGGCTGGCTGCTCAACGGCGAGAAGTGGTTCGTGACGGTCGGCGACCACGCGGACTTCCTCATCGTGCTGGCCGCCGCCGGCGAGGCCGCCGCGCCGACGCTGTTCCTGGTGGACAAGGCCACCGAGGGTGTGGCGGTACAGCGCACGCCGCGTTTCATGCACACCTTCGTCTACGAGCACCCGGAGTTCACCCTCACCGACGTCTTCGTGGCCGAGGACCAGGTGCTCGGGGGGATCGGCGAGGGCTACGACATCACGCGCGCCTGGTTCACCGAGGAGCGCCTGATGATCGCCGCGCGCACGATCGGGGCCGCCGAGCGGGCGCTGGAGCTGGCGCGCGACTGGGCCGTGACCCGCGAGCAGTTCGGGCAGCCGATCGCGAACTTCCAGCTGATCCAGGGCATGCTCGCCGACTGCGCGGTCGACATCGCGGTCAACCGTGCGTACTTCCTCCAGGTCGCCTGGGAGCTCACGCAGCCTGACGCGGACCGCAAGACCTTGCACGCCAAGGCCGCGATCGCGAAGCTGGCGGCGAGCGAGGCGTCCAACCGCGTGATCGACCGCTGCGTCCAGATCTTCGGGGGCCGGGGCTACGACAGGTCCTACGCGGTCGAGCGTCTATACCGGGAGCTGCGTGTGGACCGGATCTGGGAGGGCACCTCGGAGATCCAGCGCCTGGTCATCGCCGGCGAGCTGATCAAGCGCGGGACCGGCGTCCTGCGGCTGCCGTCGTGAGCGGGGGCGTGGCTGCGGCTGTGATTGACGCCATGACTGACACCGTGACTGACGCCGTGACTGACGCCGGGCCCGACGACGTGCACCTGATCGGCGTCGTCGGCTGCGGCCAGATGGGCTCGGGCATCGCAGAGGTCTGCGCCCGCGCCGGCTTCGAGGTGGTCGTCACCGAGACCGGCCCCGCGGCCGCCGAGGCCGGCCGGGCCCGCATCCAGGCCTCGCTGGGCCGCGCCCGGGACCGGGGCAAGATCACCGATCAGGAGCGCGACAAGGCCCTGAGCCTGATCACGGTCACCGCCGACTTCGACCGCCTGGCCGACCGCGATCTGGTGATCGAGGCGGTGGCCGAGGACGAGGCGCACAAGCTGGCGGTCTTCACGCGCCTGGATGCGACGGTCCGCCGCCGCGACGCGATCCTGGCGACGAACACCTCCAGCATCCCGGTGATCCGCCTGGCGACAGCGACCTCCCGTCCGGACCACGTGATCGGCCTGCACTTCTTCAACCCGGTCCCGGTCCTGAGCCTGGTCGAACTTGTGCCCTCGCTGGCTACAGACCCGGAGACGGAGGCCCGCGCCACCCGCTTCGCGACCGGGGCCCTGGGCAAGGAGGTGATCCGGGCCAGAGACCGGGCCGGTTTCATCGTCAACGCCCTGCTGATCCCCTACCTCCTGAGCGCGACCAGAATGCTGGAATCCGGCCTGGCCACGGTCCAGGACATCGACCGCGGCATGGTCCTGGGCTGCGCGTACCCGCTCGGCCCGCTGGCCCTGGCCGACCTCATCGGACTCGACACCGTGAAAGCCATCGCGGAATCGATGTACGCGGAGTTCAGGGACCCGCAGCACTCGCCGCCTCCGCTCCTGGCCCGCATGGTCGAAGCCGGGCACCTCGGTCGCAAGACGGGGCGCGGTTTCCACAGCTACGGCTGAGAGGTCTTGCTCGCCTCAGGTCGGCACGCCGCGGCCTGAGGCGAGCGAGCACCGGCGCCCTGGTTCTCAGACCTGGCCTAGGAGTGACGGCCGTTGTACCAGTCGTCGAGATCCGCCGGTGCTACGTGCAGGGCTGCCGCGAGCTTGTCGCGGGACGGCGGCTCCGGCGCGGAGACCGCTATGTTCAGGACTTCCTGAAGCGCTGTATTGATAATGCTGCGCGCCTTCATCAGCGAGGCCAGGGCCGTCTCATATTCGCCCCGGTCTACCGAGCGCAGAATCATGGGCAGTCCGAAGTTGACCAGCCCGATGATGCCCCTGCTGACTTCGGGTTCGAATTCACCGGGGAGCAGGACCCAGCCGGTCGCGTGGACTTTGGCCAGGGCGTTGCCGTCCTTGTCGCGGATCATCGAACGGACTCGGAGGTAGGCGTCGTAGAGCAAGGCCGGCGACCGGCTCTGGCCGACCGGGGAGAAGTGCTCGGCGAAGTCCTGAAGCCTCGGTACCACGCCGAGTGCGTATTCCCTGAGTAAGTCCAGCCCGGACAGCGGATTCGGTGCCACAGCATCGACCGCCGCCGTGGTCCAGTAAGGCGAGGCGTCTGTGGCCTCCGCGCTATGGGGATGCGCGGTGAGGATGTCGTACTCGATCCGCGCCGGGCGGAACAGTCGCGCCATAACCCAACCCTGATGAGGCGGGGCAAGCGCTCGGTGAATTCCCGGCTGCCGCGGGACACTGAGCGGAGAAGCAGTCGGTTACACGCTGGGACCGGCGATCAGTTGGTACGTGGCGGGGCTGCTGACGCCGCCCGGCGTGGTCACCGTCACCGCGACGGAGCCGGGGGTGCCGCCGGGGCTGGTGGCGACGAGCTCTGTGTCCGACAGGGCGACGAAGGGTACTTCGATGCCGCCGATCAGGACGGAGTCGGCCAAGCCGAGGTTGCTCCCGCTGATGGTGATCGCGTTCCCGCCGCTCGCCGGACCTTGCGTGGGGATCAGGGCACTGATGACCGGGGCCGCGACGTACGTGTAGTACGGGCTGCCCACGCCCGGCAGGCTGGTGCCGCCCGGTGCGGTCACCGTGACGGCCACGGTCCCGGAGCCGCTGGGGGCCTTGACCGTGATCTGGTTGTCCGAGACGACCGCGAGCGCGGTGGCGGCGGCGGTGCCGAAGTGGACGGCCGTGGTGAGCGTCAGGTTGGTGCCGGTGATGGTGACGGTGTTGCCGCCGGCGACCGGTCCCTTAGTGGGGGAAAGGCCGGCGACGGTCGGCGGCGGGACGTAGAAGTAGAACGCCCCGTTGCTGGTGCCTCCGGTGGTGACCACCGTGACGGCGACCGGCGCCACGGGAGCCGGCGGTGCGGTGGCGGTGATCTGGGTCGAGCTGACCACTGTGAAGGACGCTGCCACCGTACCGAAGAACACGCTGGTCGCCCCTGTGAACCCGGTCCCCGTGAGCGTGACCGTGTTCCCTCCGATGCTCGGACCCTGCGTCGGGCTGAGACTGCTGATCACCGGTGCCGACACGTAGGTGTAGGAGGCGCCGCTGCTCGTCCCGCCCGGCGTCGTCACCGTCACCGCTACCGCGCCGGTGCCCGCGGGGGCCGTGGCGGTGATCTGGGTGGCGCTGTTCACCGTGAACGACGCCGATGCCGAACCGAACGAAACGGTGGTGGCGCCGGTGAATCCGGTCCCTGTGATGGTGACGGTGTTCCCGCCCGCGGCCGGTCCGTTCGTGGGGCTGATGCCGCTGATGACCGGTGCCGGGACGTAGGTGTAGGCCACTCCGTTGCTGGTCCCGCTCGGCGCCGTGACGGTCACCGACACCGCTCCGGAGCCGGCGGGTGCCGTGGCGTTGATCGTCGTCGAGCCGGCGACGACGAAGGACGCCGAGGCCGAACCGAACTTCACCGCCGTCGCGCCGGTGAAGCCGGTCCCGGTGAGGGTGACGGCCGTGCCTCCGGCGGTCGGGCCTTGGACGGGGCTGATGCTGCTGATGACTGGCGCCATGGTGCGATTCCTTCGTGAGAGCCGACGTCAGGCGTGCCGCGGGGCGGGGGAGGACGGCTTGTGGATCTAGCTACTTTCAGTAGTCCTCGCAGGTCACCGGGCAGCAAGAGGGTCCGCCCGAAATCACCCTTTCGTGGGTCGGATGCCAGCCCTGACAAGCCCGACGGTCGCTCGTGGGGGTGATTTCGGGTCCGGACTCTTGCGGCCTGCTGACCTGCGAGGACTACTGAAAGTAACTGATCAGTTTCCCAGTCGCCCTGCGACACAGCGGCCGTCGGCGGCAGCCAGTCCGCCGTCGATCCGAGCCGCGCATCAGCCAACTGCGAGGGAGCAACATCCATGCCGATCTCTCCGAACCAGGGATCCACCGGTGGCGGGACCATTGTCACCATCACCGGCGTCAATCTCGCCGGTGCCACCGCCGTGAAGTTCGGCACCAAGCCGGCCACCATCACCGCGAACACGCCCACCGCGGTCACCGTCGTCTCGCCGTCCGGCGCCGGAGAAGTCTCGGTGACCGTGACCACGGCGGGCGGCACCAGCAACCCGCTCCCGTTCTTCTACGTGGGAGCGCCGTTCAAGGCCGCTGTGAGTGAGACCTCCGGGCCGACGGCCGGCGGGAACACCGTCGCCATCACCGGAATCGGGCTCGCGACCGCCTCCGATGTCGCCTTCGGCGCCAACAGTGCGACGCCGACCATCGTCTCCGACAGCCAGATCGACGTGGTTGTGCCCGCGGGCACCTCGGCGGGGTCGGTCGGCATCACGGTCACCACCGCCGGCGGGAGCAGCAACGGGCTGTCGTACACGTATGTGGACGCCCCCACGGTCTCCAGCATCAGCCCGACCGAGGGTCCGACCTCCGGGGGCACGGCGGTGACGGTCACCGGCACCGACCTCGCCACCACCCAGTCGGTCACCGTCGGCGGAAGCACGGCGCCGTTCACGGTCGTCAACAGTTCCGAAGTCTCCATCGTCACCCCGCCCGGCTCCGCCGGGGCCGCAGACGTGGTGGTCACCACCTCCGGCGGCACCGCCACCTTGGTGGGCGGCTACACCTACGTGGCAGGCCCCGGAATCTGATCTGTCCGGAATCTGGCCGGTCTTGCCGGGGCGGGGGAAATCCCCGCCCCGGCGGGATCGTTCTACGACCCGTGATGCGGGCCGGAATTGTAGATGTTGTAGACGTTGTACGTGTTGTGGATATTGTAGATGTAGTGGTCTTCGACGTTCACGTTCACCAGACCGCCGCACGCCAACAGGCACAGCCCGGGCACCCCGGACGACGGCGCCGCCGTCACATCGACCGTGGTCGTGCTGTTCGACGCGTCGCAGTTGCCGTTCCCGTTGTACGCGGCCGTGATCGTGTGCGTCCCGGTCGTGGTGAAGCTGGTCGGGTACGTCGCCGTCCCGTCCGCCGCCACGGGCACCGTGGCCAGCAGGTTCGCGCCGTCGAAGAACGTCATGCCCAGGCCGCCGCTCGGGTCCCCGGCGCAGGTCACCGTCGCGTCCAGAGCCACGGCCTGCCCGCTGGCCGCCGACGAGGGCACCGCCTGGACCGACGTCGAGGAGAGCACCTGGGCGACGGCCGGTGCGGCGAAGGCCACCCATGCCGATACGGTGAGGGCGAGGGTTGTCCCGACACCCCGTCTTTGCCGGCTTCGCAACACACGAGCTCCTTGGTTTGCGGGATTCTTCGGCGCGATCAGCGCGCTTCAATGTACGACGACGCGGCGCCGATCCCGGAAAGCCGTTGATGCGCAACGCGGCCGGGTCACAGAATTCACTCGAACGGCCTTAGGGGCTCCCGCGCGGCTTCACCCGTTAGCCCTAGCTTTGGATAAGTCGGGCCGCACTCTGCCCATAACTTCAACCATGAGATTCGCTTTCCCCGAGGACCGACACCCCACCGCGCGCCGCGTCGCCCGGTGGGGTGTCGCTCCGCTGCTCCTCGCGGCCGCCGTCGGCGTCAGCGCCACGGCCTTCGCCTCGGCTTCCGTGGTCGGCACCAGGGCTCCGGCCTCCGCCTCCGCCCCCGCTTCCGCCGTGCGCATCCAGTGGCCCGGTTCCGGGCAGTCCGCGGTCGCCGTCGACGGCCACGGCCTGCTCGGCATCTCCGGCGCGGTGACCCGGCCGCACCCGACCGCCAGCGTGGCCAAGGTGATGGACGCCTACCAGGTCCTGCTCGACCACCCGATCGGCGTGCGCGACGCCGGCCCGACGATCACCGTTCTGCCCTACGAGGCCGCCGCCTACCGTGCGGCGATCCACAGCGGGCAGACGCTTGTCGCGGTCGCGAGCGGCGAACGGATCAGCGAGCGCAAGGCTCTGGAGGCGATGCTCCTGCCGTCCGGGAACAACATGGCAAGGATCCTGGCCCGCTGGGATGCCGGCAGCATCAGCCGGTTCCTGGCGCGGGAGAACGCGACCGCGGCCCGGCTGGGGATGCGGCGGACGCATTTCACCGACCCGGCCGGCGTGGACTCCCGGACCGTCTCCACCGCCCCGGACCTGATCCGGCTGGACGAGGCCGCGATGGCGGTGCCCACCTTCGCGCAGGTCGTCGGCGAGACCTCGGCGCGGGTGCCGGTCGCCGGAGTCGTGCACAACCACAACCGCCTGCTCGGGCGGGACGGCATGCTCGGTGTGAAGACCGGTTGGACCGGTGCCGCCGGCGGGTGCCTGATGTTCGCCGCCAGGGTGCAGGGCGCCAGGTCGCACACGTATCACATGGTGTACGGGGTGGTGCTGGGCCAGTCCGGTCCGCCGCCGGCCGGCCGGGCCTTCGACGCGGCGGTCCGGCTGATCGCCGGGGCGCGTGCCAACTTGTAGGGCCGAGGTCTCACGGGGGCGTTGAATCGCCGCGGCGATCCGGACGGATCATCGCGGCGATTCAACGCCCGGCGCCGGCACCCGGCTTCGGGCACCCGGCTTCGGGCTCTGGCTCTGGCTCTGGCTCTGACTTTGGATCTGACTTTGGATCTAGCAGTGGTGATGGTGGTGCATCGCGTGGTGGTGCACGCTGTGGTGCTTCTTGTGGTGCTCCTTCTTGACCCAGAAGGCGCCCTCGATCGCGCGACCGTTCTTGCAGTGGCCTTCGACCTCGTACCGGCCCGGGTCGGTGTCCCGCGGGACCTTGAACCAGCCGGTCTTCCCCTCGCGGGTCCACTTGGCGAGCTTGACCCAGTGGCGGGCGCCGTCGATGTTGACGTGCACCTTCACCGGTCCGCAGCTGTGGCAGGACTCCGTGCTCAGACGCACGACGTGCCCGGGCGTCACCGCGTGCGGCGAGGCCTCGATCCGGCCGGTCCTGCCCTCGCCGGCATAAGCCGACGTCGCGGACACTCCGAGGGCTGCCGCTCCCATGATGGTGACGGCGGCGATGCGCTGTACGCGCATGCGGGTTCCTCCTGACGGTGGGGTGGCAGAGCCGGTCTCTGCGCACATACCGCCCCATTCCGCCGTCGGTGTCCGTGCGACACCCGCTCTTCATACTTAGCGCCCGTTTGGATCAGCGAATTCGCCGGTTGAGACCTTGCGGCATGACAGGACGCGGAATCTCACGTACAGGGCGTGTGTCCCCACAGCCGCCGTGCTTCCGCGACGCTCATGTCCGCTCGGTCCCATCCACGCTCGGTCCACCAAGCTCGGTCCGTCCGTGCTCGGTCCATCCATGCTCCGTCGCGGGGCCGCTCTCGCGTCCGTCACGGCGAAGTCACTCGCTCGCCGTAGCACGATCACCCGTTTGCCTGACTACAACCTCGCGCGGGCCGCTCTCACCATCCGGGCGGCGGTGGTGAAGACCGCCCCGGATTTCGGCCCGCCGGGCTGGCCGAGCAGCACTCCGTAGACCATGTGCACGTCGCCGCGCCGGTCCGTCTCGCGGGCGGTGAACATCAGGCACTGGCCGGCCGGGGTGGTCCAGCCGGTCTTGGTGCCGATGAAGCCGCCGGTGCCGACCAGGGGGTTCGAGGTGTGGACCGTGCCGGCCGCCGGCACCGTGGCCGACCTCTCGCCGACGACGCCCGCCAGCACCGGGTTCGCCATCGCGGCCTGGTCCAGCAGCAGCTGGTCGGGGGCCGTGGAGACGGTCCCGGTGTCGACGCCGGCCGGATCGGCGTAGTGCGTCCGGCTCATGCCCAGGCCCGCCGCGGTGGCGTTCATCCGGGCCGCGAAGCCGCCGACGCTGCCCGCGTCCCAGCGGGCCAGCAGCCGGGCGATGTCGTTCGCCGAGGGCAGCAGCATCGCCTCCAGCGCCTTGTGCTCGGTGATCCGCTCGCCGGCGGCCACCGGGATCACGGACTCGCCGCCGCGCCGCGCCGCCCGGTAGGCGGCGGCCTCCGAGGCCGAGACCGTGATCGTCGGGCCTTGATCGCCGGGGCGCAGCGGATGGTCCAGCAGGACCTGGTAGGCGGTCATGATCTTGGTGACGCTGGCGATGGGCTGCGGCGTGCCCACCGGGCCGCTCGCCGCGCGGTGGCCGTCGACGGCCAGCGCGGCCTGGCCGTTCGGCGGAAAGGGGATGCCGTTGCCGTTGCCGTTGCTGCCGGCCCTGCCGGCGGTGGCGTGGACCGGCACGGCGAGGACGGCGGGAACGGCGGCCAGCAGCGCGGCGGTGCCCCAGCGTGCGGCGCGGCGCCGGAGAGTCGAGGTGTGCATCCTCGGAAGTTATCCCGATTCGCAATAAATGGGTGCGATCCTGAGCTGCGCGCGGAATAGTGTCGCAGTACCTGAAACATCACAGTGCGACAAACAGGTGATACTCGGTGGCAAACGGGTGGTGCCCCGGGCGCCGCAGATAGATCAGGGTTCGGGCAGTCCATCAACCACACATGCTCGAAACTTCAGGTTCCGCCACTTCGGTTCCGGCGCGAGGGCTACAACGGCTCTGTCGGTCACAGCGGCTCCGGCGCCCGGCCGGGGCGCGCCGCCTCATGGCGTGTCTGGCCGTGTGCACGGCTCTGGTCGCCGTCGCGGCACCGGCCCCCGCCCAGGCCGCCGAGGCCGCTGCGGCTGCCGGGACGAGGGTCTCTCCCCACTGCCCGCAGCTGGCCCGCAAGGTCGTGTGCGTCGACCAGGACCACCAGCAGCTGTGGGTGCAGCAGGGCAAGAAGATCATCTTCCCGGCGGTGCGGATCCGGACCGGCATGCCCGGCCGCCGGACCCCGGACGGGCTGTTCCACATCTGGCTGCGCAACCAGCACCAGTACTCGTACCTGTTCCACGAGCCCATGCCCTTCAGCCTCTTCTTCCACCGCGACTTCGCTCTGCACGGGACCTACGCGGACGTGCGCAAGGGCGGGTCCAACGGCTGCGTGAACCTGACGGTCGCCGACTCCAAGAAGATCTTCTCGATGCTGGGCCTCGGCGACGCGGTCTACGTCTGGGGCCACAAGCCCCGGTGAGGGGCCGAGCGGCAGAAGGAAGCAGCAGAAGGAGACCGGCACCCATGACCAGCTACTGATACGAGGCACCGATGCGCTGGATCATCGCCTCAAGCGTCCGGCTCGCGGCGGTCCTGGCGGCCGCCGCGGCCGTCCTGCTCGTGGTCGCCGTCGTCGGGCTGCGCCACGCGCCGGTCGACGTGCTGCCGGAGTTCACGCCGCCGCGGGTCCAGGTGCAGACCGAGGCGCTGGGCCTGTCGGTCGGCGAGGTCGAGCAGCTGATCACGGTGCCGTTGGAGGACGAGTTCAACGGCCTGGCCTTCCTGGACCGCATCCAGTCGGCCTCGCTGCCCGGGCTGAGCGTCATCGACCTCTCCTTCAAACCCGGGACCGACGTCTACCGCGCGCGCCAGCTGCTCACCGAGCGCGTGTCCCAGGGCCCCGCGCTGGTCGCGGTCGGAACCCCGCCGGTGATGATCCAGCCGCTGTCGGTGCAGGCCCGGGCCACGGCGGTGTCGCTGTCCTCGGCCACGATGGCGCCCACCGATCTGTCGACGGTGGCGCGCTGGCGGATCCGGCCGCGGCTGCTGGCCGTGCCCGGGGTGGCCAACGTCGTGCTCTGGGGCCAGCGGGACCAGCAGTTGCAGGTGCTGGTCGATCCGGCGCGGATGAACGGCCGGGGCGTGACCCTGAACCAGGTGATCAACACCGCCGGCGACGCCATGTGGACCTCGCCGCTGACCTTCGTCGAGGCGGCCTCGCCGGGAGCGGACGGTTTCATCGACGCTCCCAACCAGCGGCTCACGATCCAGCATCTGCTGCCCATCAAGACCCCCGCCGACCTGGCCGCGGTCCCGATCGAGGACACCAAGGGGCAGCCGGTCATGCTGCGGGACGTGGCCACGGTGATCGCGGACCACCCGCCGCTGCGCGGGGACGCGGTCCTGAAGGACGGCCCCGGTTTCCTGCTCGTCGTGGAGAAGCTGCCGGGCGCCGATCCGGTCAAGGTCGCCAACGGCATCAAGGCCGCCCTGGCCGAGCTCGCGCCCGGGCTCCCGGGGATCACCGCGGACACCGGCGTCTTCGAACCCGCCACCTATCTGCACAGCGCGCTGGTGCACCTCGGCTGGACCGCGCTGGCCGCCGCGGTGCTGCTGGCGCTGTGGTTCGGTCTCTGCTGGCGTTCCTGGCGGGTGCTGCTCGTCGCGCTGGCCGGGACCGTTCTGCCACTGGCCGCCGCGGTGTACGTGCTCTACCTCCTGGGCGCCACGTTCACGGTGATGACGCTCGCCGGCTTGGCGGCGGCGCTCGGCGTGGTGGTGGACGACGCGGTCCGCACCACCGAGGCCTTGCGGAGCGCCGGCCGCGAGGAGGCGGATGACGCGGGCGACGCGGCCGGTGCAACCAACGCTGCTGGTGCCGCCAGCGCGGCCGGTGCAGCCAACGCCGCCGACGCGATCGATGCCGTCGTCGCCGTGCGCCGCCCGCTGGGCTTCGCGCTCGTCGCGATCGTCCTGGCGACGATCCCGATCCTGGCGTTGACCGACCAGGCCGGCGGGCTGGCCCGGCCGATGATCGGCGCCTACCTGTCCGCGGTGGTGGCCGCGGCGCTGGTCGCGATCACGCTGATCCCGGCGCTGGCGCATTTGGTTCTCCGGCGCGCGGTTCCGCGTCGCCGGGTGCCTCGGCTGCGGCATGCCTATGACTCGGTCCTGGCCGTGTTCACGAAGAACGCCGCCGCGCTGTTCGGCACGGCCGCGGTTCTGCTCGTGGGCTGTGTCCTGGTCATCCCGCAGTTCGGGAGCCGGCCGCTGATCCCGGCGATGCAGGAGCGCAGCCTGCTGGTGCGCTGGCAGGCGCCGGCCGGGACCTCGCTGACCGCGATGCAGCAGACCGCGGCCTCGGCCGGCCGATCGCTGCTCGCCGTGCCGGGCGTGACCGACGTGGCCAGCGACATCGGCCAGGCCCTGCTCGGCGACCGCCCCGTCGATGTGGACTCCGCACAGACCTGGATCACGGTGTCTTCGAAGGCTGATTACGGCGCGGCCAAGTCGGCGGTCGCCCGGGTCCTCGACGGCTATCCCGGTGTCGGGCACACGCTGCTCACCTTCACCGAGGCCGCGCTGGCGGACAACCGCACCCGGAACGGCCCGCCGGTGCGGGTCCGGCTGTACGGCACCGATCCGGCAGCCCTGGCCACGACGGCCGAGACGCTGCGGCAGACGGTGTCCGGCGTACGCGGGGCGGCGGACGCGGCGGTCCGGACACCGGCGACGGAACCCTCGATCCAGATCGCGACGAACGTCGACGCCGCCGCGGCACAGGGGCTCAAACCCGGCGACGTCCGGCGCGCCACGGCCGTCCTGATCGCCGGCATCCCCGTCGGCAGCTACTACCAGCAGCAGCAGATCTTCGACGTCGCCGTGTGGAGCGAGCCGGGGATGCGCGGCGATCTGTCGGCGATCGGGAACCTGCCGCTGGACACGCCCGGCGGCGGCCAGGTCCCGCTGAAGGACGTCGCGACCGTGTCGATGCAGCCCGCCCCCGCCGAGATCGACCACGACCAGGCCTCCCGCTTCATCGACGTCACGGCGGACGTGCCCGGCGGGGACGTGCGGGGGACCGTGGACCGGGTCCGGGGCGCCGTCAAGAACCTCGCCCTGCCGGTCGGATACCACGTCGAGGTGTCCAGCGACGTGGTGCTGAACCAGAACAATGATCGCAGAACCTTGATTTACGTGGCCTTCGTCGCCGTCGGCGTCTTCCTTCTGCTCCAAGCGGCGCTGCGCGGCTGGCGGCGGGCCCTGCTGCTGTTCTGCGCGCTCCCGCTCGCCCTTTCCGGCGGTGCGGTGACCGCGCCGATCGCGGGCGGCCCGCTGACCGTCGGGTCGCTGGTCGGCTTCCTGGCGGTGTTCGGTTTCGCGGTCCGGGCGGGCCTGGTGGTGATGCGTGAGATGCAGGCAACGGGTGCTGCGCGGAAGTCTGTCTTCCCGACCGTGGTGAGCGCCGCGGGGTGGGCGCTGGTGTCCCTGCCGTTCGTGGTCGTCGGCGACATCGCCGGGATGGAGGTGGTGCGGCCGCTGGCCCTGGTCGTGCTGGGCGGCATGGTGACCACCCTGCTGGTGACCCTGGTTCTGCTGCCGGCGGCGTACCTCCGGTGGTTCGCCGGCGACGTCGTGGATGACGCAGCCCGGCCGGCCGGCGGGCCGGCGGTGCCGTGACCACCGCCGGCACCGGGCGCCGGTCCGCCGTCGCGGCGTCGGCGGCGCGCCTGGGCGCACTCCTCGCGACCGTCGTGGCCGGCGCCGGATGCTCGCGCCAGAGCGAGGCCGCCACGCCCGCGCCCGCGGCGATCCTGGTCCCGGTGCCCGGATCCGCGCGGCCCGTTGTGAAGCTGAGCGAGGCGGCTTTCCAGGCTGTGCGGGTCCAGACCGTGACCGTCGATGCCGCCTCGGCCGGCATGGTGATCCCGACGACGGCCGTCATCTACAGCCCGGACGGCGCGGCCTGGACCTACGTGCGCCTCACACCGCGGTCCTATGTGCGGCGCGCCATCGTCATCGACCACATCACCGGGACCGAGGCCTTCCTCAGCTCCGGCCCGGCGGTGGGCACGCCGGTGGTGGCCATCGGCGCGCCCGAACTGCTCGGCACCGAGTACGGCGTGGGAGAGGAGTGAGGACCTTGACCCGTCCCACGGTCATGCGCGCGATCGTCTCATGGAGCCTGACCTACCGGTTCCTGGTCGTGGCGGCGGCGGTCGCGCTGATGGCCTTCGGGGCGAGCGCGATCCGCTCCAGCGCCGTCGATGTCTTCCCGGAGTTCGCACCCCCGCAGGTGGAGATCCAGACCGAGAGCCTGGGCCTGTCCACCTCCGACGTCGAGTCGCTGGTGACGGTCCCGCTGGAGCTGGCGATGAACGGCATGCCCGGGCTGGACCAGCTGCGCTCGACCTCGGTGCCGACGCTGTCGTCCATCGTCATGGTCTTCAAGCCCTCGACCGACCTGCTGCACGCCCGGCAGCTGGTGCAGGAGCGGCTGGCCACGGTGCGCCCGACGCTGCCCAAGTGGGCCTCGCCGCCGGTCATGCTGCCGCCGGTGTCGGCGACCGCGCGGGTCGTGCAGATCGGCATGGTCGGGCCCGGATACTCCATCCAGGACCTGTCCCGGCTGGCGCTGTGGCGGGTCAAGACGCGGCTGATGGCCGTGGCCGGCGTGGCCGACGTGTCGATCTGGAACGAACAGCAGCCGACCTTCCAGGTCCAGGTGGACCCGGCCAAGCTGGCCGCCGCGCACGCGAGTCTGGACGAGGTCGAACGCACCACCTCCGACGCGCTGGACTCCGGGGCCCTCACGTTCTCCAACGGCAGCGTCGTCGGCGCCGGCGGCTTCCTGGACGCCGGGGCCCAGCGGTTGCAGATCGGCCACCAGCTGTCGGTGTCCAGTCCGGCCGAACTGGCCAAGGTCCCGCTGGAAGACCATGCCGCAGCCGGCTCCCTGGTGCCGCTGAGCACGGTCGGTCCGGTCGTGCGCGACAGCCTGCCGCCGATCGGCGACGCCGTCATCAACGGCAAACCGGGGCTGCTGCTGGTGGTCGAGAAGCTGCCGTGGGGCGACACCCTGAAGATCACCTCGGGCGTGCAGGCGGCGCTGGACCAGTTGCGGCCGGGCCTGCCGGGCATCGGCTTCGACAGCACCATCTTCCGGCCGGCGACGTTCATCGACTCCTCGATCGACGGCCTGCGCACCTCGCTGCTGATCGGCTTCGCGCTGGTCACCGTGATCCTGGTGCTGTTCCTGTTCGAGTGGCGGGTGGCCCTGATCAGCCTGCTGACGATCCCGATGTCGCTGGTGGCGGCCCTGGTGGTGCTGCACCTCGCCGGCGCCACCATCAACACCATGATCCTGGCCGGGCTGATCATCGCCCTCGGCGCGGTCGTCGACGACGCGATCATCGACGTCGAGAACATCCTGCGCCGACTGCGCGAGGCCCGGGCGGCCGGCAGCCCGACGCCGGCCGCCCGGATCATCCTGGAGGCCTCGCTGGAGGTCCGCTCGCCGATCGTCTACGCGACGCTGATCATCGTGGCGGCCGCCGTTCCGGTGTTCCTGCTGCACGGACTGACCGCGGCGTTCTTCCGGCCGCTGGCGCTGGCCTACACCCTGGCGATCGTGGCGTCGCTGTGCGTCGCGCTGACCCTGACCCCGGCCCTGACCCTGATCATGCTGCGCCGCGCCCCGCTGCGGCGCGGACCCTCGCCGCTGGTCCGGTGGCTCCAGCGCGGCTACACGGGCCTGCTGGCCCGCATCGTGCACCGCCCGGCCGCCGCCTACTCGATGTTCGCCCTCGCCGTCGTCGCCGGCGCCCTGATCGTCCCGCAGCTGGGCCAGTCGCTGTTCCCCACCTTCAAACAGCGGGACCTGCTCATCCACTTCGACGCCATTCCCGGCACCTCGGACACCGAGATGGTCCGCGCCACCACGATGCTGTCCCAGCGGCTCCAGGCCATCCCCGGCGTGCGCAGTTTCGGCGCGCACATCGGCCGGGCCCGCGGCGGCGAGGAGGTGGTCGGCATCGATGCCGCAGAGGCCTGGATCAGCACCGATCCCAAGGCGGACTACGACAAGGTGGTCGGGCAGGTGCGCGACGTCGTGAACACCTATCCCGGGATGTACCGGGACGTGGAGACGTATCTCAACGAACGCATCGAGGAGGTCTTGTCCGGGTCCCGGCAGGCGGTGACCGTCCGTGTCTACGGACAGGATCTCGACCGGATGCGCACCACGGCGACCGACGTCCTGAACCAGGTGACGCAGGTGCGCGGCGTGCAGGACCCGCACATGGACATCTCCGTGGACACCCCGCAGATCCAGATCGAGGTGGACCTGGCCAAGGCCGCCGCGGTGGGACTGAAACCGGGCGACGTGCGGCGGCAGGCCGCGGCGGTGGTGGCCGGCCAGGAGATGGGCAACATCTTCATGAACAGCGAGGTCTACGGCGTCTACGTCTGGAGCGTCCCGGCGGCCCGCGGCAGCACGAGCGCGATCGCGGACATGCCCCTGAGCACCCCCGCCGGCAACCAGGTCCGGCTCGGCGACATCGCCGCGGTCAGCATGCGCAGCGACCCCTACCGCGTGACGCGCGACGGGAACTCCCGCTATCTGGACGTGAGCACAGACGTGAAGGGACGCGACCTCGGAGCCGTCGCCAACGACATCCGCAAACGGCTGGGCACCGTGGCGATGCCGGCCGGAATGCACTACGCACTCCTCGGCGAGTACAAGGAGCGGCAGAGCGCCCAACGCACACTGCTCACCGCGGCGATCGCGGCCGGCATCGCGATCCTGCTGCTGCTCCAGCTCTCTTTCAACTCCTGGCGCCTGGCCGCGCTGCTGTTCGTGACCCTCCCGATGGCCCTGGTGGGCGGCATCATCGCGATCGCCATGGGCGGCGCCGTCATCACCATCGGCGCCCTGGTCGGCTTCTTCACGGTGTTCGGCATCGCCGCCCGCAACGGCATCCTGCTGATCAACCACTGCCAGCACCTCGAACACCGCGAGGGCATGGACTTCGGCCCGGAGCTGGTGGTCCGCGGCGCGCGCGAGCGGCTCTCACCCATCTTGATGACCTCGCTGGCCACCGGCCTGGCCCTGGTCCCGCTGGTGGTCCGCGGCAACCTGCCGGGCCACGAGATCGAGTACCCGTTGGCGGTGGTGATCCTGGGCGGTCTGGCCACCTCGACGCTGCTGACGTTGTTCGTCGTGCCCTCGCTGTATCTGCGGTTCGGGCACGGGCACGGGCACGGGCACCGGCGGCGTGAGCGGTCGTGAGGCGCCGGCTTGACAGAGAAGGCACCTGAATGGCGGACATCGTGGGCCCACCTGTGTCTGTGGCCTCCGAAAAGGCCTAAATTCTTCTATGTCAAGTGATGATCGAACATCTATGCGTAGAGATGGAGCAGGCCATGACCGAACACCCGCACATCGCTCTCGTCCGCCGCGGCTACGAGGCCTTCAACAAGGGCGACGTGGACACCCTGAGACAGATCATCGCCAATGATTGCGTCCAGCACGTCGGCGGGGACAGCCAGGTCTCCGGCGAGTTCAAGGGCATCGACGCCATGCTCGCCTACTACGGGCAGCTGGCCGAACTCACCGGCGGCACCTTCCGCGCCGAGCCGGAGCTGTACTCCACGGACGGAAACGGACACGTCATCGTCGTCCACCACCTCACCGCCACCCGCGGCGACAAGTCGCTCGACCAGCGGGGCGCGCTGCTCTTCCAGATCACCGGCGACAAGGCCGTCGACCTGCTGCAGTGTGACGTGGACCTCGAGGAGTCCGACCGGTTCTGGAGCTGAGCGCCGCACCGGTCGCCAAGCGGCCGGCGTCCAGGGGCGGGACCCGGACGCCGGCCGGCGATCACCGGACTTCCACGCAGTCGGCGGCGATCTGCTCCCACCACGAGCCGTCGGGGAACTGGCCGTAGGTGTAGACCCACTGGCCCACGGTCACGTTGCCGACCATGTCCTCGCGCGCCGCGATGTAGGCGTCGTTGTGCGTGGCGCCGGTGCCGTAGCCGTAGCAGGCCCAGCCGTGCGTGTAGGCGGGCGCCGCCGCGTCCGCCGTCGACGCCGCCAGCACCGGGGTGACGGCCACGGCCGCGAGCACGGCCGCGCCGACCAGTGCCTTCTTGATGCGCATGGGGATCCTCCATTCCGGGCCCGCCGCGCGGTCGCGGGGGCCTGCCTCCATTACGGCACCGGAGGGCGGCTGCGAAGTCTCACAGGAGTCTCAAAAGCCGGGAGTCTCCAAAGTCAGGAGTCTCAAAAGCCGGTGATTCATAGCCCTGACTTGTCCCGCTATCCGGCCGCACCTTCCTCTGCTACGGTCCGGATTGTGTCGGCCACCTACGATGACGTGCGGCGGAGCCTCGCCGACGCGCTCCGGGCCGCCGCGTCCACGACCGGCCGTTCGGCGCGGGTGGTGAACCTGTACGGGCCGCTCGGTGTCGGCAAGACCCGGCTGGCGCGAGCCGTCTGTCGCGACGCCGCCGACCTCGCGATCCGGATCGTGGACGGCGTCGACAGCGATGCCGCCGCGCGTTCGGTTGCTCAGACGCTCGGTGCTCTGCTGCCGGACACTGTGGTCCTCGTGGTCGGCCGCCGACCGTTGGCGTCCTGGCCGAGCTGGCCGAGCTGGCCGGCTGTCGAGCTGGTCGAGATCCGGCTCGGCCTGTGGCTGGACGCGGATCTGCGGACCCTGGTCCTGGATGCCGGCGCCGACGCAGATGCCGATGCCACGGCTTTCGCCGGCGGCCTACCCCTGGTCGCCGACCTGTTGTCCCGACGCCGCCGCTCAGGCATAGGGCGCGAGGGCTGGGGCGGTGTTGCGGACGAGGCGGCGCAGCAGGTTGTCAGACGCCTGCGATCCGAAATTGGCGACGCACCGCCGACTGGGCCGCAGGAACGCACTGCGCTCGACAACGCCGACCCCGCCCTGCGAGATGCCGACCCCGCCCTGCGAGACGTGGCCACGCTCGGCAGCGCCGACGCAGACCTGCTCGCCGACCTCACTGCCGCCGCCTGCACCTGTGACCGGCACGGTGCGCCCGCGCCCACATCTGCATTTGCGCCCGCACCCGCAACCTCCACCGCCCCAGCCGCCCACATCTTCAACTTCCTCAGCACCCTGAGCATCGTCGAACCGGGCCTCCTCGGCCTCACCGTCCTCGAGCCCTACCGCACCCTCCTCGACGTCGCGCACCGCTGGCGCGCCCCCCGCACTGCGGCGCGCACCGTCGCCCTCGGCACCGCCTACCGCCGCCGCCAGATCGCCGCCACCGAGGACCCCGCGCTGCGCGGCCTGCTCGCCACCGAGACCCTGCGCCTGTCGGCCAATCCCCACGTCCGCGACATCCTCCACCCGCCCGGTGCCGCGGCGTTCCGGGTGCGTCCGGCGATGCCCGACGACGAGGACGTCATCGTCCGCCTCGTCGCCGAATGGGCCCGGGTCGAAGGGCTCGACCGCCGGCGCGCGCAGCGGGTTCTCGAGCTCTGGATGACGGCCTCGGCCGGCTCGTTCCACCTTCTCCTCGACGCCGACGAGCGTCCGCTGAGCCTGGCCAACCTCGCCCCCATCACCCCGGAGGCCGCCCCGCTGACCGACCGGCTGCTTCAGCAGTACGCCGATCCGGTAGCCGTCCCGGCAGCGGGTTCCTCGGCGGGCAAGGCCCCGGGCCTGCTCGTCGGCATGCTCGTGACGGTCGATCCGCGCCCGGCCGCCGAGGCGGCGATGTTCCGCCACATCCTGGCCGCCGGAGTGGCCCGCCGCCGCATCATCGTCTCCACCGCCTGGCCTCCCTACCAGCACCTCAGCGCCACCCTCGGGCTTCCGCGCCTCGGCGAGACCCGCGACGACCTGCTCGGCTGCGGCCGCCGCAACGCCGTGTTCGACCTCGATCTCACCGGCGCGCGCCTGGACCGCTGGCTGCGCACCATGCAGCGCGGCGCCGCCGCCCGCACCGACGACCCGTTCACCACAGCGGTCCGGCGCGCCCTGGCCTCGGTCCGCTCACCGGCCGCACTGGCCGGCAGCGCGCTGCTTGCCCTGCCCGGCCTGGACACCCCGCAGGCGCTGTCCGCCTTCCTGCGCACCACGATCGAGCAGCTGGCCGCCGCCGAGTCGACGCCCGACGCCGAGGCCGGCCGCGTCCTGGCCGCGTACTACCTGCGCCGGAACAACGGCCACGACGCGATCGCGCGCCAAGTGCACCTCAGCCGGGCGACGTACTTCCGGCGGCTCGAGCACGGAATCAGGATCCTGACAGGCCTGCTGAGCGAGCTGGTCCGCTGAGCGCGCGTGGTGTGCGGTCCCCGCCGCTAAGCGCTCACACCCAACGTCTTGGCCGTCTTCGACGCGGGCACCTCGTCCTTGTCCGGATAGGTGTTCAGCACCTTGTCCGAGACCGGGGTGATGATCCCGAACCAGTACTTCTCGTTCCGGAAGTGGTGCAGCTGGTGAGTCCTGCGGATCGTCCGGTACAGCGCGGTCTTCGGGCGGTACGCGGAGTGGATCAGGAAGTGGGTCCACTCGTAGGCGCCGAGCGAGGCCACGGCGGTCGCGAACCCGGTGAGCGCGGGCCGGACGGCACGCGCCCCGGCGAGGTTGGCGGCGGCCAGTGCGGCGATCGCCGGGATCAGCGTCTGCCGGGGGATGAACACCAGCTCCGGGTCGCGGGGGTCGCGGTGGTGCTCGCGGTGGGAGCGTGCCAGAAGGCTGTCGACGGTGCGTCCGGCGACCTCTCGCGGGCGCTGGTGCAGGACATGGACGTGGACCATCCACTCGACGAACGGTTCGACGCCGATGATCACCGCCGCCGCGGTGGCGTCGCGCCGGGTCCAGCGGCCCAGCGCCAGCCGTGAGGCCAGGGCCGCGGCGGTCCCGGCGCCCAGCACGCGCGCGTTGCGGTGCCGGGCGAACTGGCCGGCGGCCTGGCGCAGGGTCAGGCCGGCGCCGGTGAACTCGGTCCGGGTGGGCGTCGTCGCGTCGAACATCATGCCTCCAGGAACAGGGATATCGCGGTGGTTCCGACCGCCAGCAGCTCCGAGGCGGCCGCGCGGGCGCGCTCCGGGTCGCGGTCGTCGATCGCGGCGATCACCGCCAGGTAGCGGGGGACCGCGGCCAGTTCGTCGGCCAGGAGGCGGGCCACCACCGCCGCGGCGGGTTGGTAGGCCTGACGCAGGGCGTTGAGAGAGAGCCGGTAGCAGATGTTGCCCGACCCGTCGACGACCAGGTCCCAGAACCGGGTGTCCAGAGCCCGGCCCCCGTCGGTGTCGCCGAGCTCGGCGACGGCCTGACGCAGCTCGGACGTGTCGTCCAGCCGCGTCGCGCACAGGGCCGCGGCGTCGGCGCCCACGGCTTGCCGCATCTCCATCACCGAGCGGACGACCTCCGGGTCCAGCGCGCCGTCGGGACGCTGGAACAGCCGGGGCAGCAGGTCCAGGCCCGAGTGGGACCGGTAGTCCCGGACCCGGGTGCTGCCGCCGTGCCGGATCTCCACCAGCCCGAGCTGGTCCAGCCGCTGCAGGGCCTCACGGACCACTTGGCGGGTGACGCCGAGCTGCGAGGTCAGTACGCGCTCGGACGGCAGGGGCGAGCCCGGGTCCAGCGTGCCGTCCAAGATCTGGCCGATGATCTGCTCGAAGACGGCGGAGGAGAAGGACCGGCGATCCACCGGGGCGAAGGAGCTCACTCCGCGAGCGTCGCAGACTTCTGGTGTAGTGGTCAAGTGGTCAGACCAGTTGAGTTTCGCGGGACTGCCTGACCGGATCAGACCCCTCTGTGATGGATGTCACCGACTTCGACACGTTTGGTCGCTCATTGTCACGGCGCCCGCACGACCCGCGAGAAGGTCGCCGCCCGGTGAGTGGCCGTGCGTGCCCTGTTGTCGAACCGGTTGTGTTGCGTGTTCCTCTGATTGCGCACGGTGTTCGACATGGTGGTGCGCCGAGGCGATACCGCGGGTTCGGCTCCGGTCACGCTTGCCAGCCAGGCAATTCCGGGCTTTGCTTCAGCAACCGCTCGGCCCATCGCCCGGCGGCCGTCTCGGACGCCAACG
Organism: Catenulispora sp. MAP12-49; assembly: GCF_041262705.1. Taxonomy (NCBI): domain Bacteria; kingdom Bacillati; phylum Actinomycetota; class Actinomycetes; order Catenulisporales; family Catenulisporaceae; genus Catenulispora; species Catenulispora sp. MAP12-49. The sequence continues at coordinate 104,870 of NZ_JBGCCP010000020.1, forward strand.
CCGAATCCTGCCGGGCTCCGAGGTCACCTTCGAGTTCACGGAACGGCAGGAGCGGGGGACCCAGGTAAGGCGCCGTTCCGCTCCGCCGGAACGGCTCGGGGTGAAGCCGCCGCGGGCGGCCGGGCTCTCTCGCCCGAACCCGACAGCTCACCTCGCAGGCGTCAGAGAGGAACAACCCATGTCTGCCCTCGGACACACCCCGCGGCGACGCCTTTCTCGCCGTGCCACGTTCGGTCTGGTCGCCGGGGTCGCCGCCATCGCTGTGCCGGTGGTCGGGGCGAGCGGCGCACACGCCGCGGCGTACGCGGCCGCCACGCCCGCCATGGCGGCCGCCGCCACGACCATGGCACCGGTCTCCTCCGGCGACGTCGCCCCGCTGGCCGTTCTGCGGATCACCGAGCCGTACGGAGTCCCCGGCCCCTGGGCCGCCGGACACCACACCGGCGTCGATCTGGCCGCGGCCGTCGGCACGGGCGTCCGCTCGGTCGGCGCCGGCACCGTCGTGCGCAGCGGCTGGGACGGGGCGTACGGCATCGACGTCCTGGTCAAGCTCGACGACGGCAAGTACGCACTCTACGGCCACCTGTCACAGGCCTCTGTCTTCGCGGGCGCCGGTGTGCGGGCCGGCCAGCAGATCGGGCTGTCCGGGGCGACCGGTCACGTCACCGGCCCGCACCTGCACTTCGAGGTGCGGACGACGCCGTATTACGGCTCTGACATCAACCCGGTCACCTACCTGCGGGAGCACGGCGTCACCCTCTGATCGCACCGGCTCGGCCGCTCGCGGCGCGCGTCTCCTCCCGTCAGCGGCCGAGCGCCGCCAGGGCGCCGGCGCGCGCGGCCTCGGTCATGGTGAACGGCAGGCCCTGCCGGACCACCGCGACCCGGCGGCCGTCGGGGACCGGGACGATGAGCACCGTCGAGTCCGCGACGCCTTCGGTGCCCTCGTCCCACCAGGCGTCATCGGCGCCGAGGAGGTCGGCCATGATTTCGGGGAGGGTGTCCGGGGCGGCCAGTAGGGCAGCGGCCAGCTGAAGCGCCTTGGTCGGGGCGTCGACCAGGTCGTGCGGATCGGCCGGGACGGCGGTGACCTGCGTGCCGCCGGCCCTGCTGACCGTCTCGATCAGCCGGAAGCGGCCGATCTCCTCGGGGGTGCTGACGAAGAACTCGTCGACCGGCCCGCCCTCATGCGTCTGGACGCTGAAGCCGAACACGTTGCAGCCACAGGCCGCGATCGCCGCGGTGATCGCGGCCAGGCGGCCTGGCTCGTCCTCCAGTGCCGCGCGAATCCGCCATAGAGCCATACCGCGAATGATCCCACTCACCATCTGTACTGCGCACGTGTCGCTCCCGCCAAAGCTTCCCGACGTACTGCACAGTGAGCGGACCGGATCAACGCAGTGCAACCTGGGAAACGGCGCCCGTGAACTTGATCAACCCATCTCGATCGGCAGCCCCGGCCGAAGGTCACCGCCCGGCGGACGGCAGTGAGTAGCGGCACCTGGACAGCCGCCGCCGTGTCCGGGATCGCCGCCGCCTACGCCCTCACCTCCCGGCGGCTGTCCACGACACCGGTGTCCGCGGCCATGGTCTTCGTCGGCTCCGGCATCGCGATCGGTCCCGTCGGCCTGAACCTGGTCAGCGTGCAGACCGACACCGAGCCCCTGCGCACCCTGGTGGAAGCGGCCCTGACCCTGGTGCTGTTCACCGACGCCACGACCGTGCGCCCGGCGGATCTGCGCAGCGGCGGTGCCCTCTCCGGGCGGCTGCTTTCGGTCGGCCTGGTGCTCACCATCGGCGCCGGATGGCTGCTGGCCTGGCCGCTGCTACCGGGCCTGACCGTTTGGGAGCTGGCCCTGGTCGCCGCGATCCTGGCCCCCACCGACGCGGCACTGGGCAAGAGCGCCATCTCCGACCCGCGGGTACCGAGCCTGATCCGTCAGACGCTCAACGTGGAGAGCGGACTGAACGACGGCCTGGTACTGCCCTTCTTCGTGCTCTTCCTCGCCGCCATCCCCGGCACCTCCTACGCGCATCAGGGCGTCGCCGACACCTTCTGGCGCGCCCTGCTGCTCAGCCCGGCGATCGGCCTGGCCGTCGGCGGGATCACCGGCCGACTCCTGCACGTCTCGCTCGACCACGGCTGGGTGGCATCGGACTGGCGGCCCGTCTGCGTGCTCGCCGCGGCCGCCGGCGCCTACACCCTGGCCACGCTCACCCACGGAAGCGGCTTCATCGGCGCGTGGGTGGCCGGGTTCGCCTTCGCCCGCCCCCTGCGCCGCGGCAAGCGGCCGGAAGCCGAGGTGGCCCGCACCACCGAACTGGCCGAAGACCTCGGCGGGCTGCTGGCCATGCTCAGCCTGCTGCTGTTCGGCGCGGTCCTGCTCGGTCCCGCCCTGGAGCACCTCAGCTGGCGCATCGCCGGATACGCCGTCCTGAGCCTGACCGTGATCCGCATGCTCCCCGTCGCGCTCGCTCTGGCCGCGAGCAGACTGAAGGCACCCACCGTGGCCTACATCGGCTGGTTCGGCCCGCGCGGACTGGCCTCTGTCGTGTTCGGGCTCCTGGTCGCCGAGGAGAACCTCCACGGCGCCGACCTCATCGGCCACGTCGTCGCCATCACCGTCGGACTCAGTGTGCTGCTCCACGGGGCATCCGCCGCGGCGCTCGCCGCCCGCTACGGGCGCTGGTACCGGCGGACATCCGCGGCCACGCCGAACCTGCGCGAGAGCGCCACCACGCCCGTCACACCGCGACGCGGCAGACTGGGCGCGGGCGAAGCCGGCTGACACGCCTCGCGGACCGGGAGCCGGCGATCCGGCGAGCTGGCGATCCGGCGTGTATGCGCGGGGTTGTGGGGTTACGGGTGGTACTTCTCCTCGACCGTCTGCACGTTGCCGGTCTTGCGATCCATGGTGACCCGGATCTTCACGGCGTCGGTCTTCGAGGCGGTCTCCAGTTGGGCCTCGGTGCACTTCGTGCTGCCGTAGCCGTCCCCGCCGATGGTCACGCTGCCGTCGGGGCCCCCGCAGATCGCGGCCGCGCCAAGGATCTTGGTGTCGTCCGCGACATAGAACGCCTGGTCCGTGCTGCCGTCGTCGGGATGCACGATGAATTTTCCGGGGGCGAGGTACTGCAGCGTGCCGACGATCGCGACAAGGTTCCCGGCGTTGGCGACGCCTCCTCCGGCGGAGCCGGTCGAGCTGCTCCCGCCGGCCGGCCGAGAGCTCGACGGGGCGGAAGAGGCGGTCGTGGAGCTCGCAGCCGTCGTGGTGGAACCGCCGCCCGCCGCCGTCGTGGCCGGCGAAGTCGGCGCGGCCTGCACTGTCGATGTCACCGTGACAGGTGCCGTCGCCGACTTGGTGCTGCTGCTGCCACATGCGGCAAGGCTGCCGGCCATTGCGGCGACCACGACGATCTCGGCGAAACGCACTCGTGCCATGACATTCCCTTTCTGGTGGAACATGCTTACACCGACATGACGGGTCACACGGCGACCGGTTGTCACGGCCCTGATAACAGTTCGGTCACGACACCCGCTGCCGGACCACCCCTTTGCCCCATGGCGACGTCGTTCATAATGGCTTCGCACAGGCCTCATCTGTGCTGCGGCGATGAAAGGGACGCTATGGCGCGATGGAGGCCGCTCCCCGCGGGCCTGGATCCGGCGGTGGTCAGGTTCGTCGTGCAGTTGCGCAAGCTCAAGGACGACAGCGGGCTGAGTCTGCCGCGCCTGGCCGCCAAAACCGGCTACAGCGCCTCGTCCTGGGAACGGTACTTCGTGGGCAAGACGCTGCCTCCCGCGGCGGCGGTCGAAGCCCTGGCCGCGCTCGTCGGCGCCGATCCGGTGCGCATCGAGGTGCTCCGCGAAGCCGCGTCCCGGGCGCCGGTGGATCAGCAGCCTGATGAGCAGGCCGCCGATGAACCGGCGGAGCCTCGCCCTGCCGCTTCGTCCCGGACCCGGCGTCTCGGCCGGACGGCCCTGACCGCCGGCGCGGGTGCCGTCGTCGGCGCGGCGATCACGCTGCTGGTGCTGAGCCCGGAGCCCGCCAACGCCAAGCCGCAAGCCTTGGTGGTCAAGCCGCGAACCGTCTACACCTGCACGTACACCCAACGCGACGGCCGGTGGTACGCCGGCAACAGCACGACGACCAGCGACATCCTCGAGGTCGACATGTGGGGCCCGGAGGTCGCCGAGCTCCAGTGCCTGTTGCAGCACGCCGGATTCTCGCCGGGAGCCGCCGACGGCAACTTCGGCCCGCTGACCGAGACCGCCGTGATCGACGCGCAGAAGGCACACCATCTGGACGTCGACGGCCAGGTCGGACCGCAGACCTGGGCGGCCCTGCGCGGATGAGTGCTCCCCGGACCGACACCCGCGCCGAGGTCACGACACTGGCCGCCGAACTGCGCCGCCTGCGCGAACGGGCCGGCCTGAGCTTCGCGGCGCTCGGCGAGCAGACGCCGTACAGCAGATCGGCATGGCAGCGCTACCTGACGGCGAAGGTCCTGCCGCCGTGGTCGGCGGTGCGCGATCTGTGCCGTCTGGCCGGGGAACCGGAGCCGAGGCTGCGAGCCCTGTGGGAACTCGCGGAATCGGCCGACCGGGGACGCGGCGCGGTCATGGCCGAGCCGCCGAAGGCCGAGTCCGAGTCCGACTCCGACTCCAGGCCCGGGCCCCAGTTCCAGCCCAAGGCCGAGCCCAAGTCCCAGGCCAAGCTCCAGCCCAAGGCCGAGCCCAAGTCCCAGGCCAAGCTCCAGCCCAAGGCCGAGCCCGAGCCCGATCGCGAGCCGGTCGCCCCGCCGTGGCGCAGACGCCGCGTCCGTGTCGGCCTGGCCGTGGCGCTGATCGCGGCAGTCGCCATCGCCGCCGCGGGCGTCTCCGTGCTGCGCAGCACCGGCACCGGCAGCACGCCGAGCCGCACCGTCGCCGGTGCCTTCACCGTGACCTGCACGAGCGGATCATGCACGCCCACCTGCCACGGCGCTGCCTGCGTCGGCCGGGACCCGGGGCTGACCCTGTGCGGAATCCAAGCGCAACCCCTGCAACAACAGGAGACCCCGACCGGCATCGGCCTGGACATCCGCTACAACCCTGTGTGTCAGACCGCTTGGGCCCGCTTCTGGAACACCCACGTGGGCGATTCCCTGACCATCACAGCATCCGGCGGACCCGCGCAGTCTGTCCGCATCGCCGATCCGAAGGAAGCCGACGACTTCTCCTACACACCGATGCTCTTCGTGGCCGGCCCCGGCGTCACGTTGCGAGCGTGCATCACCCCTGCCGGAGGAGCGCCTGTCTGCTACACCGACACAGTGTCCTGATAGATCAATCCTCATTCAGCGCCTGGCGCCGGTATCGGCCTGGTGCTGAACCATAGGCAGCGCGGAAGGCCCGGCTGAACTCGGCAGCGCCGGTGAATCCCCAGCGCGCGCCGATCGCGTGGACCGGCCACAGGCGAAGGCTCGGATCCGCCAAGTCGGCGCGACAGCATTCCAACCGCCGATGCCGGATCCACGCCGCGATCGCCAGCTCCCTGCTGTGGAACAACCGGTGCAGATGGCCCAGAGAGATGTGGCAGTGCCCGGCGATCGCGGACGGCGTCAGGTCGGGGTCGCCGAGATTGCCCTCGATGAACGCTTCGATCTTCGCCACCAGCGCTCGGCGGCGGGCTTCGGGCGCTGCGAGCTCGTCGCCACCGGCCACCTCACTCTTCTCCAGAGCCGAGGCGACGCTCGTGAGATACCGCGCGAGGATGGCGCCCAGTTCGGCATCCGTCGGCAGCTGGCGCGCGAACAGGGGTTCCAGTCCCGGCGCCCTCAGCGGCAGTGCGGCCTTCGGAAAATGCAGCATGATGACTTTCCCGAGGCCGACGCTCAAGCTGAGCTGGTAACGCTCGGGGCCGGAGGGCGCCGTCGAGACCGTCATGCTCATGGTCATGCTCATGGCGCCATCTTTCGAAGGCCGACCCGGCGGCGTCGACACCCCGGCCCGCAATGACTCTGATGCGGGATGCGGGATGTGCTGACCTGCTGGGACGCACGTTCGCGAGACGGCGCGGCGGGACGGCCGCCGCTCCGCGCCGCCTGTCGGTCGCGAGACCACCTCGCAGTGATCCCGCGACCTACAACCCCCGTTGCCTCGCTGGTGCTGATGATCAGGGTTTCAGGGCGCGCCGGTGGTGTCGTTGGCGCAGCGTCACCTGTTCATTGGCGACGCGTCGCCGCCCTCGGCTGTCTGAGCGGCCTCAGCTGCCTCAGCTGCCCGGCGTGAAGGACACGCCGCGCAGGACGTCGCCGGCCGCCGCGCTCTGCAGCGTCCGGAACTGCGCGCCGGCCGGGGCGGCGGTGGCCGAGGCCTGGTCGGTGACGGTCACCAGCTTGTTCGGGTCGGCGCCGTAGTCGGACACGCCGCCGACGGAGGTCGTGGTGGCGTACAGGGTGACCGAGCCGTCGGGGTTGGTCTTGCCGGTGAAGTCGCGGATGCCGTCGACCGCCGGGGTCCAGGGGCGGTTGGTCACGGTGTTGGTCCCGGTCGGCAGGCCCGCGACCGTGTACGGCTGGCCCAGGCCGAGGCCGGCGTTGAGCGTGTAGTCGTACGTCCACGCGCCGTCGACCAGGGACCACTTCTGGATGCCGGAGAGGTTCTGGGCCGCGGCGGCGGTGTAGGTGCCGTTGCTGTAGGCGTCGTTGCCGTTGCCGGAGTCGGCGACGTAGAGCGTGGTCGGGTTGGCGAACAACAGCGAGCCGAAGTCGGCGGTGTTGGCCGGCGCGCCGGTGTCCGGGGTCTTGATGGACTTCGCCAGGCCGGTCGGGAAGCCGGCCAGGACGCACATGTCGCCGGCCGGCTGCCCGGTGGCGGGGTCGTAGGCGTCGGCCTGCGTCGGCAGGGGCGCGCCGGGAACGGGCAGTCCGACGCCGGCCGGGCAGGCCTTCCCGGTGGTGTCGACGAAGTAGACGGTGTCGATGCCGTTGCCGCCGCTGCCCTTGGTGTAGTACAGCACGTTGTCGTACAGGCCGACTTCGGCGAAGTTGGTGTCCTTGCCGAGCTTGTCAGCCTTCGTGTACTGCGGCAGCTGCGTGACGCTGAACCCGCCGACCGGCGTCGGGCTCCCGGGACTCTGCGCCTGCTCCGGGACATACGCGGGCTGGATCAGCTGCGCGCCGGTCCCGAAGATGACGCCGGGGACCGAGGTGACCTCACCGTTGTTGGAGTTGCCGGCGGTGTAGTACCGGCCGGTGGCTGTAGTGCACCCGACTCACCAGCAGGTCGCCGGGCACGACCGGGGTCTTGCCGGGCGCGGCCTGCGCGGCCCCGCCGCTCATGGTCACCGCGGCGCAGCTGCCCGCCGCGACGAAGGCGGTGACCGCGAACGCGACGCGCCGACCGCGGCTCACCGGGCGAGTGGAACGCTCGGACATGAGGATCTCCCTCTCACAGCACGAGTGGTCTCGAAGCCGAATGGCCCCCCGAGATCAGACCACCGGCCGAGGCGCGTGACCGGAGCCGCCGGGTGAACCGCCGAGGAAGGGCGGGTGACGTGTTCATGGAAGACAGGAGGCTGATATGTGGCGCCCCTCGGCCCGGCGGCTAACCGATGACCGCGATTCGGGCTCCGATCGCGGCGTTCTGGTCTTCCGCGACGTCGATGCTGATCAGCACGCCGGCGGCGGGGTAGGGGATCTCGGTGTCGACTTTGTCGGTGCAGACCTCGACCAACGGTTCGTTGATTGCGTCGAAGAATACGTACTCCCTCCATGGCGCTGCTACCGAGTCTGATCGGGTTTAGGTCTAAAGTCCTGGATATACCGGGTCTCCAGACCGAAGCGGCGCCACACCAGGACACAGACACTGAGGGTCATGACATTCAGCGACCTGCCCTTATGCCGGACCTGCGGAGTGCAGTACGACGCGCCGCGCGCGAACTGCCCGGTCTGCGAGGACGAACGCCAGTACGTCGGCTGGAACGGCCAGCAGTGGACGACGCTGGCCGACCTCCACGCCGCCGGCCATCGCGGCCGGATCGAGGAAGAGGGTCCGGGCGTCATCGGTATCGGTGCCGAGCCGGCGGTCGCCGTCGGCCAGCGAGCGCTGCTGGTCCGGGGTAAGAGCGGAAACATCCTGTGGGACTGCGTTCCCTACCTGGATGACGACATGGTGGACCAGATCACGGCGTTGGGCGGAATCGACGCGATCGCCATCAGCCATCCCCACTTCTACGGCTCGATGATCGAGTGGAGCCGCGCCTTCGACGCACCGGTGTACGTCCACGCGGCCGATCGCGCCTGGCTCGGCCGCCCCGACCCGGCCGTCCGGCTCTGGGAAGGCCGCACCCACGAACTCGCCGCGGGCCTGACGCTCATCAACCTGGGCCTGCACTTCGACGGCGCAGCGGTCCTGCACTGGCGCGACGGCGCCGAGGGGCGCGGCGCACTACTCACCGGCGACACGATCATGGTCTCGATGGACCGCCGCTGGACGACGTTCATGTACAGCTTCCCGAACCACATCCCCGAGCGGCCGCGGGTGATCCGCCAGGCGATGGAGGCACTGGAGCCGTTCGCGTTCGAGCGGATCTACGCGGCCTTCTGGGGGCGGACCGTCAAGATCGACGGGATGGGGGCTCTGCGGCGCTCGGCGGAGCGCTATATGCGTTTCGCGCTTGATGACCGCTGACCGCTGACCGCTGACCGCTGACCGCTGACCGCTGACCAGCGAACTGGTGATCGGTGCTCCTTCAGCGACCCACGCTCGCGGTCGCGAGAATCCGGCGCGTCAGGTCGAACACCGGCAACACGCGGACGGCCTCGTCGTGCAGGGATCGCAGGGCGGGACTGTCGCCCGGATCGAGTTCCGCCGCCTCCTCCCACAGCGCGCGCTCGGGCGGACGCCAGTGCGGCCGATCACTGACCTCGACATCGACGAATCCGGCCCGCTCCAAGGCGGTCCCGGGATCGACCACGCGGATCAGCGCCGGAACGCGTTCGTCGGAGCGATCGAGCGCTTCCCACATCGTGAGGGCAACGCGTCCGCCCGGCGCGAGGAGCCGGTGCATCTCACGGAACGACGCGTCGTCCGACTTGAACTGGATCGAGTCGACGCAGACCACGGCGTCGGCCGACGCGGCCGGCAGTCCGGTGTCGGCCAGGTCGCCGACCCGGAACTCGGCGCCGGCGCCGTTGCCGGTGCTGGTGCCCAGCCGCCGGGCGAGCGCCGTGGCCTGGTCGATCGCCTCGGCGGAGAAGTCGACGCCGGTCAGCCACGCTCCGGTCCGCCCGGCGATCTCCAGCCCGTACCCGCCACGCCCGCACGCCAGATCCACCAGCCGGTCGCCCGGCCGCAGACGCAGGGCCTCAGCCACCTCGCCGATGCCCTCCCAAGGCAGCAGGCTCGACGACAGGAAGTGCGCCGGCAACCCCAGATGCCGCCGCTTGATCGCGTCTCCCGGACTCTCCCCGGCCATGTTCGAGTACCACTGATCGAAGTACTCCGCCGACAGGCGCCGTGGCTCGTTCATGGCAACGTACCTCCGTGTCTCGGGCAGGCGAGAAGGCTGCGGCCCTGCTCTCTGTAGCCCTGCTCTCTCCCTAGCATCTCCACCGGGCCGGAGCCGGCACATCCGTTGCTCGACGACAATGTCGCTACTCCGGCGGTAGTACGGCAGCTCGACGTCGCGTGGCATTACCCTGTCTCCTCGTGACATCAGCTGATCGTCGGACGACCGGGGTCGTCGAATACCAGATACCGTTCCGGACCGTCGCGTTGTCGGCGGCCTTCTTCGCGGTGATGACGGCCCTCTTCGCCTACTTCGCCATCGCGGGTCACGGCCCGGCCATCGCCGGCGCGGCGGTGGGGGCGGTGCTCTTCGGCCGTCTCTTCGTCCGGATCATCGTGCGGGCCGCACTCCGGCATCCGGCCGTCGTCCTCTCCGGCGAGGGCATGAGGTTCCAATCCGGCAGCCACGTGTCCTGGGACGAAGTCGCTTCCGTCGCGGTCTTCCCCGGAACATCGGGGGTGGCGTGGAAAGGCTTCATCGGCGTCGAGCTCCGCGACCCGGAGGCCTATCTCGGGCGGATCAGCTACAACCACCGCCGCCACGCACGGGCTGGGATCGCCCGCGGCTTCGGACCGATCCGAATGCAGGCCGAGGCGTTCCCGGTGCCGATGGACGAGGTAGTCGCCACGATGAGCCGGTTCCATCCCGGCCTGGTCGTCCACGCATAGAGCAAGCGCGAAGAGACTCAGTCGTGCAATGCGCTGTTCAACCCCGCGAAGGTCGACGACTGCCACGGCAATCGCTTTCACGACTTGTCCGTCGGGCAGGGTCACCAGTGTTCCGCGCGTGATGTACAGCCCGGCTTCGACCGCGCTGTCATCGCCGAGGGACCCGGTGACGCCGGGCGTCAGGGTCGTGGAGCCTGTGATGGTCGCGTCGTAGTGGTCGCCGCCGTTGTCCTGGATCGCGCCGCCGGTCTGGCTGCCTCAGGAACCTGCGAGCACGCCGGTCGCGGAGATCTCCGCCGCGCTCGTCCAGGGGCCGCGGCTGCCGGCTTCGGTGAGGGCTCGCAGGCGCAGGTAGCGGCCGGTCGCGGAGCCCAGGAACACGGTCTTCGGCGCTGCGGTGTCCGGGAAGGTCCCGGTGGCCACGGCGCTGCCCCAGGCGGTCGGGGAGTCCGAGACGTAGATCTCGTAGGCGCCGATGCGGCCGTTGGCGTTGCCGTCCTGGCGGGGGAGGTAGCCGACGCCGTCGAGCTGGTGGCGGGCGCCGAGGTCGATCTGGATCTCGTGGGGGAGGGGGTCCCCCGGCGCCGGAGACCACCGCGAGTGCCAGATCGTGGCGGCGTTGCCGTCGAAGGCGTTGGTGGCCGCTCCGTTCTCGGCGACGAGTTCCTGGCTGTCGACGTGGACGAGCTTCCAGCCGGAGACCGGGATGGCCGCGCTGGTGAGCATCGCGTGCAGGGTGATCGGCGCGGGGGTGGTCAGGTGCAGGTCGAAGACGAGGATCTCGTTGGTCCCGGCCGTGAGCCACTCCGCCGGGCAGTAGAGCCGCTGCTGGGGGCCGATCTCCCAGTACCTGCCGAGGTTGTGGCCGTTGACCCAGACCACGCCTTTGGTCCATGCGGACAGGTCCAGGTAGGTGTCGCCGGGCGCGGTCAGGGTGAGGGCGGCCTTGAAGAAGATCCCGGGGCGGTGGGCGTCGGTCACCGTCTTCTTCAGGGTACTGATGAACGTGTCGTCCATCGGCAGCGAGTAGACCTGCCAGCCGGTGAGGGTGCCGGTCAGCGAGCCGGCGTTCTGGAGGGCGACGGTTTGCAGGATCCCCTTGCGATCGACGATCGCGTGTCCGTAGTTGGTGCGTCCGAGCCCCTCGACCAGGATGTCCATCCGGGGACTGCCGCCGATCGCGGTGCCGGTGGGCAGTGTCAACGGAGCGTTGGCGGTCGCGATGTTCAAAGCGCTGGTGACGGCGGCCGGGAGGGTCTGCCGGTACAGGCCTCCGGCGTAGGCGCCGTTGAGGCAGACCGTCGCGTAGTCGTGCACCCACTGGATGGCCAGCTGCCCGCCGGAGTAGCCGGACAGCTGCTTGCTGTACAGGATGAAGCCGGAGTTCTGCCCGTAGGTCTCCATCGGCTGCGGGTTCACCGTCTGCGCCGCCGGAAGGGGCGCCGGCAGGTTGTCCCAGATCGAGGCGTACGCGACCGGGGTGATCTGACCGGTCCCGGAAGCGATCGTCGGGACCAGCGCCGGGACGGCCGGCGGCGGGCTGCTCAGGTACCCCGATATCAGGGTGCGGTATTCGCTGTACCGGGGTGTGGCGGCGCCCTGTTCGGTGATCGGGGCGGCATAGTCGTAGCTGGTGATGTCCGGCTGGTAGTCGCCGGACTGGTCGTCGGCGTTGGCGCCCGCGAAGAAGCCGAAGCTCGTGCCGCCGTGGACCATGTAGAGGTTGAAGGACAGGCCGGCCGCCATCAGGGCCTTGAGGGTGCCGGAGATGTCGTTGCCGGTGCCCTGGAACGTGCTGTCGCCCCAGTGCGTCAACCAGCCCGGATAGACCTCTCCGGCCATCGCCGGTACCGCGGGGAACGCCTGACGGGCCGACGCGATCTGCGCGGCGTCGCCGCCGGACAGGGCTATCGCACCGCCGGTCACATTCGTCTTGTTGCCCTCCACCTGCGACAGGCCGTCCTCGGTGTAGAAGGGCCCGGTGATGCCGTTCGCGATCCAGGCCTGCCGGATCTCCTCCAGATAGGCGGCGTCGCTGCCGAAGGACCCGTATTCGTTCTCGATCTGCACCATCAGGATCGGGCCGCCGGCCGCCGTCATCAGGGGTTTGACGATCGGCGCGAGATGGGCGATGTACCGGTTCACGGCGGCCATGTAGTGCGGATCGGTGGCGGAGTTCACCCGCAGCTGGACGTCCGGATAGGCCAGCAGGTACGGAGGCAGACCACCGAGATCCCACTCGCCGCAGACATACGGCCCGCCGCGCAGCAGAACCCACATTCCCTCCTGCTGGCACAGTTGTACGAACGCTGCGATGTCCCGGCGGTCGGTGGTGAAGTCGAAGACTCCGGGGGACTCCTCGATGTAGTTCCACATGACGTAGATCGACACCGCGTTCAGCCCCATGGCCTTCGCCATCTGGATCCGATGACGCCAGTGCTGGACGGGGATGCGCGCCGGGTGCATCTCGCCGGAGCGGATCTGGAACGGCTTGCCGTTCATCAGGAACGCGCTGCCGTCGGGGGCGAACCCGAAGGTCGTGCCGGAGGTCGTGCCGGACGTGGTACCGGACGTGGTACCGGGCGTAGTACCGGAGGCCGTCGCGCCGAGAGCCGGGGTGGCCGACATCGCGGCGGCGGCGCTGAGCATGCTGACGGACAGGAAGGAGCGGCGGTTCACGGGCATCTCCTCATCGGCTGAGCCATATTGGTGGCCATGGGGTTGTCAGCCGACCTTGGCGAAGGTCCAGGCCGGGGGAGTGCTCTGCTGGACCAGACCGGTGAGGCCGTTGACGGTGGCGCCGGGTGCTCGCGGTGTGGATGGTCAGCGTCGAGGCGCCGCCGGCGGTGACGGTGGCCGGGGTGTGGGACGCCGTCGCGCCGGCCGGCAGACCCGAGACGGACAGGGCCACGTTGCCGGCGGTGCCGAGGGTGTTCGCGGTGGTGATGGTCGAGGTGGTTCCGGTGCCGGCCGGGACGGAGGCCATCGGCTGGCCGGCCGAGATCGAGAAGTCGTCGGCGGGGGAGAAGACCTGCACTTCGGCCAGCGACAGGTAGTTGGTCCCGGACAGCTGCACCATCACGTACCGGCCGGTGGTGCCGACGTTCAGCGCGGTCGGTGTCCCGGCCTGGCCGGTCTGGTGGTTCGACCAGACGCCGGACTGTGCCGCTTGCTGTCGCGGGGTCAGCGCGGTGGTGAACGGGTTGTTGGAAACGAAGACCCAGTAGTCGCTCAGGCGGTTCGAACAGCAGTCGGTGCGGTTCCAGAGCGCGATGCTGCCGATCGCCTGCGAGGATCCGAGGTCGGTCTGCCACCAGGCGTCGGCGTCGTCCCCGGTGTGGGAGACCGAGCCGTCGAAGAAGTCGCCGTCGGTGTTGCCGTCGACGGCGTGGGCCGCGTCGCCGCCGGGCTGGGTGTTCGAGGACTGAGTCGCGGTCGTCCCCGCGGCCAGGTCCGCGACCCGGCCGTCGTAGTACAGCCCGACCGTCGCGATGGCCGGCGGCAGGGAGCGGGATCCGGTGATCCGCAGCCGTATCTTGGACGTGATCACCGGACTGGGCAGCTGCACCAGACGCTGGTAGCCGATGGTGGTGGCGGTGGCTGCCTGCTGCCAGGCGGTGGAGTCGTCGCCGTCGACCACGTTCGCCGGGTCGTTGCCTGCCGTGCCGGCGGTCCCGGCGTCGTTGCTCGCGGTCGCGCCCCGGGCCAGGTCGGTGGCGAAGGTCGAGGAGATCTTCTGCCCGAACCCGGCCAGCGCCGCCTCGTCGGCGGCGTCGAAGCGGCCGGACTGGTCCGGCGGCACGTCCAGCAGCAGCTGGTCATGGTGCTTGGCGATCAGGATGACCTTCTTGAAGCCGGCGTTCTTGAAGTCGTTCGCCCACTGGTCGGTGTCCAGGCTGGTGGGCTGGATCAGGTTCGGCGATTCGGTGCCGCTGCCGACCTCGCTGCCGGTGTAGGTGTTCGGTCCGAAGTGAACGAAGCCGGTCAGCTCCTCGCGTTGCCAGGCCAGCTGCCTCGCGGTCGGCGTGACCTGCACCGCCTTGGCCAGGATCTGCGCCTGGGTGTCGGAGGGGTTGATCGTGACCATCGGGTTCGGCGGCGGGTTGGTGGTGGCGCCGGCCGGACCGGAGCCGATGAGGGAGCCGAGCAGCGCCGCGGCTGTGGCGGCGGCGAGGAGCAAGCGGTTGCGCATGAGTACCTCCACGGTCGGCGAGGTTGCCTTGCGACGGTCAGACGAGAACCACTTGCCACTGCTGACCGGCCGCGGCCGAGACGGTCTCCTGCTCCAGGCGTGCCGAATCAGCGGTCGACGATCCGACGACGCCGACCGCCTTGCCGCTGCGCACGCTGATCACCCGCACGTAGCCGTTCCCGGCGTCCTGCAGCGTCCACTGCTGATTGGTCGCACCGCTCGGGGTGTACTCGCAGATCAGCGCGCCGTCGGCGGTGCCGCCGCCGAAGACGTCCATCGCCAGGGCGGAGGATGCGTTGATGAGGCTGAACACGCCTGTGCCTGCCTGGCCCGCTTGCTGGACGCGCCAGGACTGGTTCGTGCCCTGATTGCGGCTGTACTGGATGAGCGAGGTGCCCGGGGCGGTGGAGGCCGCGGGATCGTCGATGACCTTGCCGCTGTTGCGGTTGATCAGCACGAGGGTGTCGAAGGCGGCACTCTGGCCGGCGGCCACGCTCACCTGCTTGCTCCAGGCGCCGGAGGTCACCGTGGTGGTCGCCGTCGTCGGACCGACGTTGTGCAGGGTGAACGAGATCACCTGTCCGCCGCTCCAAGTGAAGTCGACGGTGAATCCGCCGCGCACCCCGATACCGGTGACGGCCCCTGCCGCCGACCACGCCGACGGCATCGCCGGCAGCAGCTGGAGCAGTCCCGGCCGGGAGTAGACCATCATCTCCACGGCCGCCGAGGGCAGGCCGAAGTTCGCGTCGATCTGGAAGATTCCGGAGCCGTAGATGTCCAGCATGTTCCCGGCGGTGCCGGTGGAGCCGTTGCTCGACGGAGTCAGGCCGTTGACGAAGCACTGGTAGGCGTTGGCGGCGTTCTTCAGCCGGGCCCAACAGGCGGCGCGCCAGGCCAGGCCCCATCCGTAGCTGGCCGTGCCGCGCGCGGTGAGCAGGTTGGTCACCCCGGTCAGCAGCGCGGGCGGGCTGGCGTCGGCGGTGATGCGATCGCCGGGGAACAAGCCGATCAGCGGCGACAGGTGGCGGTGCGTGATGTCGGAGGTGTCCAGGTTGTTCGGGGTCATCCATTCCTCCAGCCAGCCGGTCACGGTGCTGACCTGGGGAAGGTAGAGCCGGCTCTGCAACGAGGCGATGACGCCGGCGTAGCTCGAGTCCTGGCCGAGGATCCGGGCGGCGTTCTGGTAGTTCGCGAACAGCTGCCAGATGAGTTCCTGGGCGTAGGTGATGCCGACCGCGTTGGTCGGCCCGTGCTCGGGAGACCAGTCGGCATCGTCGACCAGCACCGCATGGGAGACCCCGGCCGGATCGGTGTAGGTGGTGGTGATGAGCCGGGCCTCCCAGAACTGGCAGGCGCCCTTGAGCAGCGGGTAGACCGTCGCCAGGTAAGTGGAGTCCTGGGTGTAGAGGTAGTGGTCGAACAATTCGTTGCACAGCCAGGCGTTTCCAGCCGGGTGCCACCACCAGCCCAGACCGCCGTAAGGGTTCGTTGATATCGCCACGGTCCAACCGGCGACGCGGCCTGTCGAGTTGCGGAAGCCGTTGCTCGGATCGTTGAACAGAGCCTGCGTGTGCTGCGTCCACGACGGGAGCTGGCTGACGCAGTAGTTCGCGAGCGCCGGGAAGCAGGCGGACAACCCGGTGCGGTCCGGCAGCCAGTAGTTCATCTGGATATTGATATCGGTGTGGTAGTCGCTCATCCACGCCGGCGAGTTCGAGTCCTGCCATGGCCCTTGCAGGTTGATCGGCAGGCTGCTGCGCGAGCCGCAGATCGCCAGGTAGCGGCCGAACTGCAGGTAGGCGGCGTGCAGCTCGGGGTCCGGTGCCGAGCCGGAGGCCGCCGCCGCGACCAGGCGCTGGTCGGTGGGCAGCGCACGCTGGGCGGGAGTGGACACGCCGAGGTTGACGGACATCGACCCGGCGAGAGCCTGGTAGTCGCCCAGGTGGTTGGCGAGCAGCGCCGAGGCCCCGAGCGTTGTGGCCCGCGACGCCTGGCTGCTGGCGATGGCACTCGGAACGATCGAGGTATCCATGAACCCTGATGCGCCCGCCGAGTAGTTCGTGCCGCCGCTGAGCACCAGCAGCACCTCGGAGCAGCCGGTGAAGGTCACCGTCGCACCGGACGTGCCAGCTCCGGATACGCCGAGCGTCCCGCCGGTGCTGGAGGCCTGGGCCAGCGCCGCGTAGCGCAGACCGTTGGCCAGCGTCCCGGTGAACGACGCGGTGACGGCCGAGGCATCGGTCGCCGCGCTCTCCGAACGGGTGCCGTTGAGCGCCAGGCTGCCGGTGAACGTGCCGCCGCCGCTCTGGCTGAGGTGGACGACGATGACGTCGTCGGGATGGCTGGCGTACACGTCGCGGCGGTAGGTCACGCCGTTGTACTGGTACGACGCCGACACCAGGCCGTTGCTCAGATCGAGCTGCCGTTGATAGCCGCTGATCGCCGAGGCCGTGTGCGCGGGGATGCTCAGGTAGGCCTTGGCCAGCATCTGCTGTGTGCCGAAATCGCCGGTGCCGTAAGGGAACTGGCCGGTCAGGCCGCTTTCGGTGTCCAGGGACGCGTTCGCGCCGCCGGCCCAGCACGTCACGTCGGTGACGTAATAGGCCTCATGGCTCGGATCGCCAGTGAGCAGGGCGCCAATCCTTCCGTTGCCGATCGGCAGGCCGGTGGCGGTCATCGTTGATTCGGTGCCCGGCGAGGTGTACCAAACGGTGATCGCCTGGCCGGCGGGCACCGGCACCGCCGGGGTGGCGGGGGTGGCTGCGGCGTCCAGCGGACTCGCCGCCGCACGGGGCGTGAAGACCGGAGCTTGTACGGCGAGCAGTGTCCCGAACATCGCAGCACCCTGTATCAGGGTTCTGCGGGACGGGCCCGGCTCAGGGCGCTGTGGATCCGACGAGTGCGGTTGCGTCATGAGGTCTCCTGGCATGGGAGAGAACCGTTGGAGGAGAGGGGCTCGCTCGGCATCGAGGGAAATGGGCGAGCGCCGCAGCGGACGTTAACCTCCGATGTCTTAACCGTCAACCCGCATGATTTAGTACTGAGGGTTAACGAATGTCAGCCGTCTACCTGGAATTTGGCTGGCATGGCCACCCCGGGAACATCCCGCCGATACGCAAAGCTCCGATCTTTTGCGCGGCGGGCAGGGTGCTGGTGCGAGTCGGCGTGCTGGTGGCCGTGCCCGCGAACTGAAGGCCGTGAGCCGCCGCCAAAGGCTTCCGCGTGTGCGAAGCGTCGCGCCGCCGCGAGCCTGGTGTTTGCGTTTCGTCCGAGCGCTGACCCGTTCAGCCCTATCAAATGCTGTGACCTGCGCAGACGGTGGATCTGAGCGGGCCGGACATCCGCCGTCCGGCCGTTGCGGCATGAGAGTGTGTGCGCGGTCGTGGGTGATCGCTATGTCGAGTGCGTCGGGTGCGTCGAGTGCGTCGGGTGCGGAGGTGTTGGATGGCGTCGGTCTTCCCGTCGCGTGGTGTGTGGCGCCGGCCGGCCCCGCGTCCGGTGGACGTGGTCGTGCTGGCTGGGCTGGTCGTCCTGCTGTTCGGGCTGGTCCGCCTGGCCCCGGCGCTCGATGCGCCGTTCCTGCCGGGCCGGGCTCCCTCCACCGTGTCGACGGCGCCGTCGCATTTGCCGTACTACGCGGTGCGGTCGTTGCTGCGGATGTTCGTCGGGCTCGTGCTGTCGGTGGTGTTCGCCTTCGCCTACGCCGAGGCCGCTGCTCGGCTGCGCCGGGCCGAGAAGGTCCTGGTGCCGGTGCTGGACGTCCTGCAGTCGGTGCCGGTGCTGGGCTTCCTGACCGTGGTGGTCACGTTCTTCATCAGCCTGTTCCCCGGCTCCTCGCTCGGGCTGGAGGCCGCGGCGGTCTTCGCGATCTTCACCGCGATGGCGTGGAACATGACGTTCGCGTTCTACCACTCGCTCATGGCCCAGCCGCGGGATCTGGACGAGGCCGCCCGGGTCATGCGGCTGACCAAGTGGCAGCGGTTCTGGAAGCTCGACGTGCCCGGCGGGATGATCCCGCTGGTGTGGAACGGGATGATGAGCTTCGGCGGGGCCTGGTTCTTCCTGGCCGCCTCGGAGTCGATCTCCGTGCTCGGACACACCTACGCGCTGCCGGGCATCGGCTCCTACGTCGCCGCGGCGATGCAGCGGGGCGACCTGTCCGAGGTCGGGATCGCGATCGTCGTGATGGTCGTCATGGTCATCGCGGTCAACGTGCTGTTCTGGCGGCCGATGGTCGCCTGGGCCGAACGGTTCCGGGTGGAGGACTCCTCCTCCGGCGACAAGTCCCGCAGCGCCGTCCTGGACCTGCTGCGGCGCTCGGCGCTGCCGGGCCTGGCGGCGCGCCCCGCGCGTCCGGTGGGCCGGTTCCTGGACCGGGCGACGCGCCCGTTCGGCCTGGCGGAGCATCCGCTGCTCGTGCCCGAGTCCCGCCGGCGCACCGGCGACCTCGTCTTCGCCGGTGCCCTCACCGCGGCGGTCGCGTTCGGGACGTGGCGGGCGCTGTCCTACGTGGACGCCCGGACCGGCCTGAGCGAGTTCGGTCACGCGTTCGTCCTGGGGGCGATCACGTTCAGCCGGGTCGTGGTGCTCGTGGCTGTCGCGAGCGTCGTCTGGGTGCCGATCGGGGTGTGGATCGGGATGAACCCCGGCGTCTCGCGCATCGCCCAGCCGGTGGTTCAGGTGCTGGCCAGTTTCCCGGCCAATTTCCTGTTCCCGTTCGCCGCGGCGTTCTTCGTCGCCGCCGGGCTGTCGTTGAACATCGGCGGGATCCTTCTGATGGCCCTGGGTGCGCAGTGGTACATCCTGTTCAACGTCATCGCCGGGGCCTCGGCGATCCCGTCGGACCTGCGCGAGGCGACCCGCAGCATGGGGCTGCGCGGTTCGCTGCGCTGGCGCCGGTTCATCCTGCCGGCGGTGTTCCCGGCGTACGTGACAGGCGGCATCACCGCCGCGGGCGGGGCGTGGAACGCCTCGATCGTCGCCGAGGTCGTCGACTACGGCCCGCACCACCTGACCGCGACCGGCCTCGGCGCCTACATCGCGAAGGCCGCCGGTTCGGGCGACCTGGCCGAGGTGCTGGTCGGGGTGTCCGTGATGAGCGTGTACGTCGTGGGCCTGAACCGCCTGGTGTGGCGGCGCCTGTACGCCCTGGCAGAGACGAGGTATTCCCTGTGACCGCCGATCGCACGATCATCAGCGTTGACACCGTGACCAAGTCTTTCCCGGCCCCGGACGGCAGGGAGCTGACCGTGCTGGACGACATCTCGCTGCAGGTGTGTGAGGGTGAGATCGTCGCGCTGCTCGGCAAATCCGGCTCCGGCAAGTCCACCTTGCTGCGGTGCATCGCCGGGCTGATCGCGCCGACGTCCGGGACGGTCAGCTACCGCGGTACACCGTTGAACGGCGCCAACCCGGGCGTGGCCATGGTGTTCCAGTCCTTCGCGCTGATGCCGTGGCTGACCGTGCAGCAGAACGTCGAGCTGGCGATGCAGGCCCGGGGCGTGCCGCAGGACGAGCGCACCGCGCGGGCGCTGGCCGCCATCGACCTGATCGGCCTGGACGGCTTCGAGTCCGCCTACCCCAAGGAGCTGTCCGGCGGCATGCGCCAGCGCGTCGGATTCGCCCGGGGCCTGGCCGTCCGCCCGGACGCGCTGCTGATGGACGAGCCGTTCTCGGCATTGGACGTCCTGACGGCCGGCAACCTGCGCGGCGAGCTGACCCGCCTGTGGGCCGGCGGGGAGTTCCCCACCAACGCCGTGCTGATCGTCACGCACAACATCGAGGAAGCCGTCCAGCTGGCCGACCGGATCCTGGTGCTGTCCTCGAACCCCGGCCGCATCCGTGCCGAGCTGGACGTCCCGATGGCCCGGCCCCGGGACCGCCGCGACCCTAGGTTCGAAGCTCTGGTCGACACGGTGTACGGGATCCTCACCGGGCGCGAGGACGAGCTGGAGGCCGTCCTGTCCACGGGCCACCCCGTCGTGCACGCTCCGACTCCGGCGGATCTGCCGCTGCCGGAGGTCTCGGCCGGCGGGCTGTCCGGCCTGCTGGAGATCCTCACCGCCCGCGGCGGCACCGCCGGCCTGGCCGAGCTGGCCGAGGACTTCACCTTCGAGATCGACGACCTGCTGCCGCTGGTCGACGCCGCGGAGATGCTCGGCATGGCCACGGTCGGCGGAGCCCAGATCACGATCGCCGACTCCGGCCTGGCCTTCGCCGCGGCCGACATCGACACCGGCAAGCGGCTGTTCGCCGAGGCCGCCGCGGCCCACGCGCCGCTGGTCGGGGCGATCGAGAAGGCACTGCACGCCACCGCCGACGGCTCCCTGCGCGAGGGGTTCTTCCTGGACCTGCTGCGCCGCGGGTTCTCCGCCGAGGAGGCGCGGCGGCAGCTGGACATCGCCATCGACTGGGGCCGCTACGCCGAGCTGTTCGAGTACGACGCCGAACGCGGCGAGTTGTTGCTGGAAGAAGGCGTCGAGCCGGTCGGGGCGATCGGGGCCGTGGTGTGACGGACGGCGTGACGGACGGGCGAGGAAGACCTCAGACGGCGAGCCGCGAGTGCTGCCGGGTGAACGCCACGCCGACGTATGCCGCGAGCATTGACGCGACCTGACGTGCCTGGAGCGAGGGCACGGTTCCGGGTGTCGGCGTCAGCATGTAGCGGCCGGCCGTCGTGCCCGCCGACCGTGCGCGAAGTTCGATGTCCTCGGCAGGCAGGCCGTATTCCTCGACCTTCCAGACCGCGCCGCCCCAGCGCAGGTTGCCGTCTTCGGCGAGCTGGGGCGGGTGCCCCAGCAGCTGTCCGCGCTCGAAACGCGCCTCGCGCAGCCCGAGCAGCGCCACAAGCAGTCCCCGTACGTGCTCGGCGACCGCCAGGGGGTCGCCGCCTTCGGCGACGAGATCGGAGACCGAGCGCAGCTCCCTGAGATAAGCCGTGTCGAAGGCGACGGTGCGGCGGGCACGGCGGCCCCGGAAGGCCAGCTCGCTCACCGCGGCGCCGACGGCCAGCAGCAGGACCGTCGTCCTCACGTCGGCGCCGTGGGTGATCGTGAACCGTTCATAGGGCTGGGTCCAGAAGAAGTCGAACCAGACCGCGGCCGACAGGGCGGTCAGCACTCCGGCCAGCCGGTGGCCGTTCGCGGCGACCGCCACGATCACCACCACGAGCAGCAGCGCGACATCGGTGTTGGCCAGCGACGAACGCCACGGCACCAGCACCGCCGCCACTGCGGGCGGCACCACGACGGCGCCGAACAGTGCCCACCGGTCGCGGTACGCACGACCGAAATACCTCATACCTCCTGTGTACCTCCGCCGGGGCCGGCCGGCTGTTTGCGTCGCGTGTGCGTTTCCCCGCGTCCACTGATGGCCGGCGGCCTGACCCCTGGGACGTTCGCCGCGCGGGCAGGGCGAGTGCATCCCCGCGGACTCCGTTTGCATTGTGCGAGCAGGACGGTCGCGACCAGTGACAACAGGTTCACTGAAAGGGAAAAGCCCGCAACCGGAAGGCAACGGCGCCGTGACGCACATCCTTGTCGTGGACGACGAGCCGCAGATCCTGCGGGGCCTGCGGATCAATCTGAAAGCCCGCTCCTACCAGGTGGAGACCGTCGAGCGCGGGGTCGACGCGCTGGCGGCCGTCGCGCGGCGGCCGCCGGACCTGCTGCTGCTGGACCTCGGCCTGCCGGACATGGACGGCCTGGACGTCATCCTCGGCGTGCGGGGCTGGACCGACCTGCCGATCGTCGTGCTCTCCGGGCGCGCCGACCAGTCCGACAAGGTCCGGGTCCTGGACGCCGGCGCGGACGACTACGTCACCAAGCCGTTCGCGATGGGGGAGCTGCTGGCCCGGCTGCGGGCGGTGCTGCGCCGTCGTGAGTTCGGCGCCGAGGCCGCGGTGCCGGCCGTCGCGCACTACGTCATCGGCACCAGCGAGGTGGACCTGGCGCGGCGCACCGTGACCCGCGACGGTGAGAACGTGCGGCTCACCCGGACCGAATGGGCGGTGCTGGAGCTGCTGATGCGGCGTCCGAACCAGCTGGTCACCGTAGGCCGGATCCTGGCGGAGGTGTGGGGCCACAGCGCCTCCATGGACGGCGGTCACCTGCGCTTCCACATGGCCCGGCTGCGTCGCAAGCTCGAAGCCGACCCGCAGCACCCGGTGCACCTGCTCACCGAGTTCGGGACCGGCTACCGCTTCGTTCCGGGGGCGCCGGTTGTGGCCGCCTCTGACGCGGCAGCCTGTGACTGATCGCCCGGTGCGCCCGTGAACTGTCCAGTTATTTGGAGTCGATGTCGGCAATTTGCAGCGTGCAGCTCATCTATTGCGCGATTGTATCGACTGCATTAGCGTCCTCATCGCAGAGGGCTGCAACCCGCCCTCCCGCGCCTCCCGCACCTCCCATCGCCACGAAGGTCGGTACTCATGAGACGCACAGCCCCCGTCCTGTTCGCCGTCGCGCTCGGCGCCTCGGCCCTCACTTCTGCCGCCGGCGCGCACGCCGCCGTGCGGGCGCAGTCGGCGTCGTGCTACGACTGGTCGTACAACTACTCGATCAACAGCACCCAGATCCAGGTCACCGCGACGTGGGAGTGCGGGGGCACCGCGCCGCAGCCGTGGATGATCCTTCAGCGGCAGACGGCCGGCGGCGGCTGGCAGTACGTGACCGACAGCAACTCGCCCTACCCGCACAACGGGGTCACGTACAACTGCGTGGGGACGACGCCGAACACCTACCAGGTCGGGCCGATCTTCTCGCCGGACGGGTCGAGCAACTCGTTCCACCAGTTCACCGACAACTGCGGCTGAGCCGGGGCCGGGTGTGGCCGGAGCCCGCCGGGGTGACGTGGTCACCCTTCGGCGGGCTTCGGCGTGCTGAGCCGAGCAGAGCTGAACTGAGCTACCGCCCCGCCGCCGACCGCCGCGGCAGCGCCAGCGAACCCGCCGCGGCGACCACCATGACCGCGGCGCTCGTCAGCAGCGCGACGCGCAGGCCGTGCACGGAAGCGTCCAGCGGACCGGCCGCGTGGTCGTGGGCGGCGGCGGTCAGGGCGATGGTGCTGAGGGCGGCCAGGCCGATCGCGCCGCCGAGTTGGCGTGCGGTGTTCAGCAGGCCCGCGGCCGAGCCGGCGTACTGCGGGGCGATGCCCGCGGTGCAGGCGACGGTCACGCCCAGCAGGGTGCAGCTCACGCCCAGGCCGATGACCACGGTCGGGCCGAGGACGTGCGAGGCGTACGCCGAGTGGTCCGGCAGGAAGGCGGTCCACGCCTGGCCGGCCGCCGTGACCAGGCTCCCGACCGGCACCAGCACGCGCGGGCCGACCGTGGCGACCAGGCGGCGTGCCAGCAGTCCGCCGGCGACCAGCGCGGCCGTCATCGGCAGCAGGCACATGCCGGTGCGCAGGGCGCTGAAGCCCAGGGTCTGCTGGAGGTAGATCGAGATGAAGACCATGCCCGAGGTCATACTCGCGCCCAGGCACAGGGCCACGAAGTTGCCGAAGACCAGGCCGCGCAGGCGGATGAAGGCCGGCGGAACCAGCGGGCGCGGGCTGCGGACCTCGAAGAGCGCGAACGCCGCGTACAGGACTGCCGCACCGATGAGCGCCGTGAGCACCGTGGCCGAGCCCCAGCCGTCGGCGGAGGCCTGCGAGGCTCCGTAGGCCAGCGCGGCGCTCGCGACGGTGACGGTCAGCGCGCCGGGCAGATCGAGGCCGGAGCGGCGGGTGCCCCGCGGGGCCGAAGGCAGCCCCCTGAAGCAGAGTGCGTACAAGCCGACGCCTATCGGGACGTTGACGAACAGGACCCACCGCCAGTCCAGGTACTCGGTGAGCACGCCGCCGAGCACCACGCCGGCCGCGCCGGCGAAGCCGCCGATCATCGACCACAGGCCGACCGCCTTGGCGCGGCGCGGCGGATCGTCGTGCAGCGCGGTGTTGATCAGGCTCAAGCCGGTCGGCGCCTGGATCGCCGCCCCGACGCCCTGCACGACGCGCGCCGCGATCAGGCACGCGCCGTTCGGGGCGAAGCCGCCGACCAGGCTGGCGAGGGTGAACAGGACGACGCCGACGCGGAGCATCCGGGCGTGGCCGAACAGGTCGCCGAGCCGGGCGGCGAGCAGGAGCAGGCCGCCGAGGGCGATGAGGTAGCCGTTCACCACCCACTGCTGGGAGGTGGCGGACAGGTTCAGGGCCGAGCGCATGGCCGGCAGCGCCACGGTCACGATCGTCGAGTCCAGAACGATCATGAACTGGGCGATGCAGCCGACCGCCGTGACCACGGCCGGTGAGACGGGGCGGACCGCGGGACGGGCCGTCGGTGGTGGAGGTGCGGACGTGGTCGACGAGGGGTCTTGGGTGTGGCCGGACAAGGGCGCGGGCTGGACGGACATGGGGACCTCCCAACGTGAACAGCGTTCACCGTGAACGCCGTTCACGTTAGGCCTATACTGGGAGCCGGTCAACTCGCACACCGAGGAGAAGGTGGATGCTGCTGCACCAGCCGGACGTGCTCCAGGGCGCCCTGGAGCTGCTGGACGAGGACGGACTCGACGGGCTCACGATGCGGCGCCTCGGCGCCCGGCTGAACGTGCGGGGCGGCGCGCTCTACCGGCACTTCCCAAGCAAGGAGGCGCTGCTGGACGCGATGGCCGAGCAGCTGCTCGAAGGGGTGGCCGACGCCGACCGGCCGCACGACCCGTGGCCCGAGCGGCTCCGGTTCCTGGGCCGCCACCTGCGCCAGAAGCTGCTGACGCGGCGCGACGCCGCGCGCGTCGTGGCCGGGACGTACACCTCGGGGCCCAACACCCAGGCCGTCGGCCGGCTGGCGTTCCAGATCCTGTCCGACGCGGGCTTCAAGCCGAGCCAGGCCGGCGCGCTGCATTTCGCGATGTTCCACTTCGTCCTCGGCCACGTGATCGAGGAACAGGCGGCGGCCGCCCTGGGGCCCGAGCACGACTGGGCCGCGCGCATCATGAAGGATCCGGGGTATCGCGGCGACCTGTATCAGGAGACGCTGCTGGAGCTGGCGAAGGCGAGCCAGGAGGAGCGGTTCGAGTACGGGATGAAGGTCTTCATCGACGGGGCTCGAGCGCAGGTGGGCGACCTGTGACGCAGCGATCCCTGGCATCGGGCCAGAAATCGCTCGGGGATCCGGCCGTCCGGTTTCCGTTGTGGCCGGCCCTCGTGGAGGGCTGTCCGGTGACCAGTACGGCAGAGGTCTCCTTTCCGGTGGAGGTCGACTATGACTACGACCGGGTGGACTCTTCTCTTTTCGATGCCAGAGGGCACTCAGGGCAGGGCCTCGACCGCTGGGCGCCGCTGCTTCCGCCGTTGCTCGCGCCCGGGCTCGGGGAGGGCGGCACGCCGCTGGTCGAGATCGGCGACGGTGTCTGGATCAAGGACGAGTCCAGGAATCCGACGTGGAGCCACAAGGACAGGCTGAATCGCTGTGCTGTCAGCGCTGCCGTGGGTGCGGGATCCGGGGGCGTGGTCGTGGCCTCCTCGGGGAACCATGGGGCCTCGGCGGCGGCATACGCGGCGCGGGCCGGGCTGCGGTGCGTGGTCGTCGTCTCGGACGGGGCACCGCCGGCGGTGATGGACTTCGTCGGCGCGTACGGCGCGGAGGTGTTGATGGCGCCGGCGGAGGAGCGTGTCGGGGTGGTGCGGCGTATCGTCGCAGAGCTCGGATATCACCCGGTCAGCAACCTGACTTCGACGCACACCGGGCACGGATTCGGCCCCGAGGGTTACAAGACCATCGCGTACGAGATCTTTCAGGACATCGGTGTCCCGGCCGCGGTGTTCGTACCGACCGGATACGGCGAGCTGCTCTTCGGTGTGTGGAAGGGTTTCGCGGAGTTGAAGCGCCTGGGACTCGCCGTGGCCACGCCGCGCATGGTCGCCTGCGAGCCGGCCACTGCCGGGGCGCTGCATCGGGCCCTGGCCGAGGGCGTCCCGGCGGCGGCTGTCTCCCGCACGCCTTCGGATGCGTATGCGATCAACTGCCGGGTCGGGGGATACCGGTCGGTCGTCGCGGTCCGGGACAGCGGCGGGAGATCGCTGCTGGTGAACGACGGCGAGATGCGGGCGGCGCAGGCTGAGTTGGGGCGAGTCGGTTTGTGGGTCGAGGTGTCCAGTGCCGCGGGTCTGGCAGGGCTCAGGCAGGTTGGTGACATCGGTGTGGCTGGCGAGGCCGGTGAGGCCGGTGATATCGAGGGTCCGGTGGTGTGCATCAGCACGTCCAGCGGGTTCAAGGACATCGGTGTCGGGACGCGTGGCTGAAGAAGCTCGGACCTTCTCCGCTAAATCAGTGCTCTTGTCTACCAGGCCAGGTGCAGTATCGCGACGTCGTCGGCGTGCCGGTCGGCGTTCAGCGTCTGCGCGGCGGCGATGAGGTGGTCCAGGAGATCGCCCGGTTCCAGGGGCGGCGCCTGGGTGATGAGGTCCTCCAGCCCTGTCGTGCCCAGGCGTTCGCCGTCCTGGCCGACGTGGCCTTCGATGAGCCCGTCGGTGTACAGCAGCAGGGCACCGGTGGCGGGCATGGCGAACTCGGTGCGGTGCCAGTAGCCGTGGCCGGGGGCTATGCCCAGGGCCATGCCGTACTTGGCGGGGACCTTCTCGGCCTTGGTGGGACTGATCAGGAGCGGCTCGTGGTGGCCGGCCAGGATCGCCGAGGCGGTGCCCGAGTGCGGGTCGACGCTCAGGATCGTGCAGGTGGCGAACATGGCCGGGTGGGTGCGCTCGGCGACCAGGACCTGCTCCAGCAGCGCGAGCAGTTCCAGGTCGCGGTGGCCGGCCAGGGTGAGCGCGCGCCAGGTGATGCGCAGGCAGACGCCGAGGGCCGCCTCGTCCGGGCCGTGGCCGCTGACGTCGCCGATGACGGCGTGCACCGCGCCGTCGGCGTCCTGGACGATGTCCAGGAAGTCGCCGCCCAGCAGTGCCGCCTCGCGGCTGGGCAGGTAGCGCGTCGTGGCCCGCACGCGCGGGGAGTCCAGCAGAGGCGCCGGCAGCAGGCCGCGCTCCAGGCGGACGTTCTCCTCGGCGCGCAGTTGGTTGCGCATCAGCTCGGAGGTGGCGCGCTCGGCCAGTTTGCGGCTCACCGCGTAGCGCAGTGCGCGCCGCATGATCTGCGCGTCCACCTGGCCCTTGGACAGGTAGTCCTGGGCGCCGGCGGCGACCGCGGCCTCGCCGCTGTGCGGGTCGGCCAAGCCGGTCAGGACGATGACCGCGGCGTCCGGGACGGTCTGCTGCACCGCGCGCAGCAGCGGCAGGCCGCTGGCGTCGGGCAGGTGCAGGTCCAGCAGGACGCAGTCGCAGGACTCGCGCCCGAGCCGGTCCAGGGCCTCGGCCAGGCTGCGGGCCACCGTCAGGGTGTGGCGCAGTCCGGTGTCGGCGAGCATCTCCTCCACCAGGACGATGTCGCCGAGGTCGTCCTCGACCAGCAGGACGTGGAAGCCGTCGTCGGCGGGCGGGCCGGTGTCCGGCCGGTTCGCGCTCTCGAGGTTCACGGCGTTTCGGCGCTTTCATCGGGCTCGCCGGGTTCGCCCGGTTCTGCTTCGCGGACGGGGAAGGTGATGACGATCCGGGTGCCGGTCTTCTGGTCCGGGTCGATGAGGATCCGGCCGCCGTGCAGCTCCACGATCTTGCGGGAGACGGCGAGCCCGATGCCGTTGCCGGGGTAGGCGTCCCGGGAGTGCAGCCGCTGGAAGATCGCGAAGACGCGCTCGGCGTACTCGGCCGGGATGCCGATGCCGTTGTCGGTGACGGCGATCTCCCAGTAGGCACCGGCACCGGCACCGGCACTGGCGTCGGCCTCGGCACGCGTGACCGTGACCGCGATCCGCGGCGGGCGCTCGGGATCGCGGAACTTCACGGCGTTGGAGAGCAGGTTCTGCAGCAGCATGCCCAGCTGGGTCTGGTCGCCGGTGACGGTCGGCAGCCGGTCGTGGGTGACCTGCGCGCCGGTCTCCTCGATCGTGATGCTCAAGGTGTCCAGGACGCGGTCGAAGACGGCCTCCAGGTCCACCACGCCGTCGGCGTCGAAGGTGCGGCCGACGCGGGAGAACGCCAGCAGGTCCTGGATCAGGGTCTGCATGCGGTTGGCGCCGTCGACGGCGAACTCGATGTACTGGTTCGCGCGCTCGTCGAGCTGCTCGGCGTAGCGCCGTTGCAGCAGCTGGCAGAAGCTGG
Organism: Catenulispora sp. MAP12-49; assembly: GCF_041262705.1. Lineage (NCBI taxonomy): Bacteria > Bacillati > Actinomycetota > Actinomycetes > Catenulisporales > Catenulisporaceae > Catenulispora > Catenulispora sp. MAP12-49. The sequence goes on from NZ_JBGCCP010000020.1 coordinate 133,477, forward strand.
CGACCTTGCGCAGCGGCTCCTGCAGGTCGTGCGAGGCGACGTAGGCGAACTGCTCGAGCTCGGCGTTGGAGCGCTCCAGCTCCGTGGCCTGCTCGTCCAGCATCCGGCGGGACTGCTCGACGGCGGCCAGCTCGCCGGCCAGGCGTCGGCGCATCGCCTCCACGTCGGCGGCCAGGGCCCGCAGGTCCGCCGGGCCGCTGGGGGAGATGGGATGGGTCAGATCGCCGGCGGCGACCTGGCGGGCGTCGGCGGACAGCTGCGTGAGCGGACGTGTCACGCCGCGTCGCAGGCCTTCGAAGACCAGCAGGATCATGATGACGATGGCCCCGGCGACGGCGATGAAGACCCCGTCGCGCAGCTGCTCGGCGTCGGCCAGGTCCCGGCGCGCCGCCTCTTCGGTCCGCTGGAGCTGGTCCTGCTGGGCGCTCATCGCCGTGCGCAGCGCGTCGAACTGCGTCTTGGCCCGGTCCAGGCGCTCGTTGCTGAGGGCGCGGGCCTGGGCCGGGGCGGCCGCGGCGATCGGCTGGGCGTAGAACGTCTGCCAGGACTGGGCCAGGGCCAGGACCGCCTCCAGCCGCTGCTGTCCTTCGCCGCCGCCGGCGGCCGCGCTGCGCAGGGCCGCCACCGCGCTCTGCTCGTCGGTGATGCCCTGCTGGTAGGGCTGGAGGAAGTCGACCGTGCCGGACAGGCCGTAACCCCGGACCCCGGTCTCCTGGTTGACCAGCGCGGACCCCAGGCTCACCGCGGCGGTCAGGGCCGGGGAGTCGCGGTCGGCCATCGTGTGCGTCGCGTCGGAGGCGTGCGAGGACGCCGCGACGGCCAGGCCGGCCAGCGCCGCCAGGACGAGCGAGGCCACCGCCGTGCCGAGGCGCAGCCAGTACCGGGTGGTGCGCGGCGCCGCCATCCACACTCCATCGCTCACAAGGCCGGACCGCGCGGCCCACACGGGCACGACGGCGTCGGAAACGATACCGATGTTCGAGGGCGCGGGTACCCCGGGCCTGCGGACGTCCGTTGTCGCCGGCGCCGCGGCGGCGCTACCCTGAGCGCGGGCCGACCTCCTTGTTCGTGAACTTGCTCGCCGACCGGGAGGACGGGCCGACCACCGTTCCACGGACTCCCGGCGAATTCGCAGGCGTCACCCGATCCGACCATGGCGAATGCCGCCGAGGGAGCCAGACATGACTTTCGCCGCCACCCGGTCCTACGGGATCCTGCTGGTCGAGGACGACGCCGCCGACGCGATGCTGATCCAGGACGCCCTGCTGGAGCGCCCGACCGAGCACGTGGTGACCCAGGTCGAGGACGGCGTCGCGGCCCTGGCGCACCTGAACGACCCGGGCCTGGCGCACCCGGACCTGATCGTGATGGACCTGAACATGCCGCGCATGAACGGCCGCGAGCTCCTCGCGGTCCTCAAGGCGGACCAGGCCCTGAAGTCGATCCCCGTGGTGGTCCTGACCACCTCGGCCGCGCCGGACGACGTCAGCGCGGCGTACGAGGGATATGCGAACGCGTACATCACCAAGCCGGTGAACCTGGACGACTTCGTCTCGGCGGTGCAGAGCATCGACACCTTCTTCCTGGACACCGCGACGCGGGTGCCGCGTGCGGGCAAGGAGACTTTCTGACGGCGCGCATCCCGGTGCGGTGTCGCTTTTAAGCAGAGTCCTTATATCGGCGCTTAGTTTTAATTGACGGGTTTCCCCGGCGTCTTTACGGTGACTACCGAGTGAGATCTTCCGATCACTCACAGCGGTCACGAGCATCGGCGGCGGGGGTTGTGATGGCGCGCCCGACGGACGTCACCGGGTGGCTCGGGCAGTCGGGGCAGGCGTTCTTCGACGTCCTGACTCCGTACCCTGCGATGCTCGGTACCGCGACCGAGGCCTACCGGGAGATCGGCGACGCCTGGGAGGTCTTCAGCGGCCGGGTCCGGAACCCGCAGCCGCAGTTCGACGGCTTGTGCACCCGGTGTCTCGGCCTACTCCAGGGGATCGAGAACGACGGCGGGTTGCCCGCGGCCGACGCCAGGCGGCTGATCATGAATCCCGATCAGCTGTCTGGCACCCTCATGGCGGTCGCGCCGCACAGCTCGCTGGGGGCCGACCGGTTCCTCAGCGGCGCGGCCGACAAGGTCCGGACCCATGTCATCGACGCGGCCGGCCTCAGGCGCGGGCAGTTGGAGACGCTGATCGCCCAGACGGCCACGGCGCGCAAAGCGTGCCTGGACGCCATCCACGATGCGACGGCGATGGCGTCCCGGATCACGAAGCAGGCCGGCGGCAAGGGCGTACGGCCTGGCGAGGCCTCGCAGATCCCAGGCGACGATCATGGGAGACCCGGGCGAGTACGACTGGTCCTCGGCTGACGGCCTGCCCCGGCTGCCACCGGCTCCGCCGGCGAATGCGGTGAACGAAGGCGGCGACGGTGGGGATATCGACCCTGGTGGCGAACTGCCGGAGATCCCAGAAATCGACCCCGTAGCCTGACCGGCCCTGGAGCACACGTGATCACGGACGCCAACGTGGGCGAGTTCCTCTCGCAGCGCCATCCCGATTTCGCGCCGGTCTACGAGGCGCACGTCAGACGGTGGGGGACCGAGGTCCCGATGCGCTACGTCCAGTTCCAGCGCTTCGCCCGGGAGTTCATGGTCCCGCGGCTGCGGACCGGCCCTGCGCCGGCGGCGGCTCCATCGCCCAGCGGATCAGGCCCGTCAGCGCCCGGCCCGCCGGCTGCACCCCGGCGCGTTCGGCGACCGGCAGGTATGGCAGACGCAGCGGTTTGCGTGCCCAGCGGGGCAGCAGCGCGACAGCGTTGGCGGCCAAGACGGCGTACGGCGGCCTGGCCACCCAGGGCAGTGGCGGGTCCGCCAGGAGGAACCGCGCGGCGTCACGGGCTTGCGGAGTCGCCCTGAGCTCGGGCCGGTAGGCGTGGATCTGTTCAACGAGCTGCGCCCTGTTCGTCGGCGGGTCGAGCACGCCGAGTGCCCTGGCGACGAAGGCGGCGTCGGCGATGTAGCCGTCTGCCTGCGCGGGGCTCAGGGGGCGATGACGGCCGTAGCGCTGGTAGGCGCGCAGGAAGCTGTCGACTTCGGCGACGTGGACCCAGCCGAGCAGGTGCGGGTCCGAGGCGCGGTAGGGCTGGCCGTCGACCGTGCCCCGGACACGCTCGTGGACCGCGCGGACCTTGTCCACGGCCAGTTGTGCGTCCTCGGCGGTGCCGAACGTGGTGAAGGCCAGGAAGGTGCTCGTCCGTTGCAGGCGGCCCCACGGGTCGCTGCGGTAGCCGGAGTGCCCCGCGACGGCGGCCATGGCCAGCGGGTGCAGGGACTGCAACAGCAGTGCGCGCAGGCCGCCGATGAACATGGACGCGTCGCCGTGGACGGTGCGGATCGGGCTGTCGGGGGCGAACCAGCGGGGCCCGGGCGTGTCGTGGATGCGCGTCCGGGCCGCCGGGCCCTCGGGACCGGCTACCCGGCCGAACAGTTCGGCCCGCAGCCGGTGCCGGACGGCTTGAGCGCCCGGCAGGTTCGACACCAGCAGCATTCACCCATGCTAACTTCGCGGGCTCGCGAACGCCGGTGCCGGAGGCGGCACACACAGCCGGTCAGTGCTCGCCGGTGAAGATCTCCCTGACCTCGCGGAGCGCGTAGTAGACCAGGACGTATCCGGCGAGTGGATCGGCCCACCACCAGCCGGCGGAGGCGTTGAGGGCCAGCCCGAGCAGGACCGCCGTCGCCAGCAGGCCGTCGACGAGTGTGACCCGGCCCTCCGTCTGCAGCACGGGATTTTGCAGAGCCTTTCCGGTGGTGGCCTTGCCGAATGCCAGGGCGAACATCGTGACGGCGGTGATCGTGGTCCACCCGATGCCCGATGGCGAATGGCGCGGGTGGAATCCGGCCGCCAGGACCCAGGTGGACTGGATGAGAAGGTAGGCGGCCAGGGCGGCGAACCCGGTCCCGATCAGCCGTAGCGCCCGCCGTTGCCGGTCCTCGCCGGTTCCCGACAGCTCCCAGATCACGACGGTGGAGGCGCCGATCTCGATCAGGGAGTCCAGGCCGAACCCGGCCAGCGCCACGGACCTGGCGCTGATCGCCGCGACGGCCAGGATCCAGATGCCGACGAGGTTCCAGGCCAGGGTCGCGTACTCCAGCCTGAAGCCGCGGCGCAGCAGGGCTGAGTGTTCGGTGTCCGTGGTCCTCACGGGTGGATCATCCCAGGCCTGGGTCACGGCGTGGTCACGTCTGCTGACACTGCTGACACTGCTGACACTGCGTCGGAGCGCTCAGCCGGTGAAGTGTCCGGGGCCGAAGCGGCCCCAGGCGATGAACGCGGCGAGGGCGAGGTAGGCCAGGTTCAGGGCGACGAACTTGGCCTGGCCCAGGCGGCCGTGGGTGATCATCGCGCCGACCATCAGGGCCACCCAGCAGGTGGCCGTCACCGCGACCATCACCGGGGCGATGTGGAGCGCGGCGGGCAGGATCAGGCCGATGGCGGCCAGCAGTTCCAGGCCTCCGAGCGTCTTGACGAATCCGGCGCCGGCCCCGGCGGTCCACTCGCCGCCGGGCACCGTGGCCAGCTTCTCCTTGGGCACGAACGTCTTGCTCATGCCGCCGACGAACGCGACGACGGCGAGCAGCGCGGCGCCGATCCACAGTGCGAGGTTCACGGGTCTTCCCTTCAACGGTGTGCTTTGGTAGCAGTCCTGTGCATTCACTACACTACTGTGCACTGAATGCATGAAGGTATACTCTTCTCCCGGGCCACCGGTCAAGCAGCCGCCGGTGCGGCCCGCCCAGTGAGAGGAACGCGATGACCACCACCGACCCGGCCCGTCCCGGCGGTCGCGAGGCCCAGCGCCGGCGCACCCGCAAGGCGATCGTGGACGCCGCGGTCCGGCTCAGCGCCGACGGCGGCGCCCCGTCCATCGACGAGATCGCCGCCGCCGCCGACGTCTCCCGCCGCACGGTCTACCTGCACTTCCCAAGCCTCGACCAGCTGCTGATCGAGGCGACCCTGGGCGCACTGAACGAGCCCGCGGTGGAGACCGCCCTGGCCGACCCCGCCGTGGCGACCGACGCCGCGGCCCGGGTCGAGACGCTCATCAGAACCCTGCTGCCGGCCGAACCGGACTCGCTGCCCCTCGGCCGCCGCCTGATCCGCCTGACCGTCGACCCGCCCCCGGACGCCTCCCGCGCCCAGACCGCCCCGCGCCGCAGCCCGCGGCGCATCGGCTGGCTGGAGCAGGCCTGCGAACCGCTGCGCGAACCGCTCGGCCCCGAGGCCTTCGAGCGCCTGATCTCGGCACTGTGCACGGTGGTCGGCTGGGAGGCGCAGGTCGCCCTGCGCGACGTGCGCGGCCTGGACCCGCAGGCGGAGCTGGAGGCGGTGATCTGGGGGGCGCGGGCGCTGGTGGCGGCGGCGATCGCCGAGAGTGGGACGGACGCGGCGCGCGATGCCGAGGGCTGAGTGGGTGAGCGGGCTGGCGAGCGGCCAGGGGAGCAGCCGGCCCGGAGCTACCCGCGCAGTGCGGGTGCCAGCCAGCGCTCGAGGAAGGCGCGCAGCTGGGCTTCGTCCCGGGGCGGGGTGCCGGGGTGCTGGAGCAGCGAGGTGAGCAGGCGCATGATGATCTCGGCGAGGCCGGGCAGGTCCGCGTCGGACAGGCCCGCGGTGGTCCAGTCGACGGGGAAGCGCCGCAGCATGCGTGCGCCGTAGCCGATGGTGGTGGCCGTGGTGGCGCCGCGGCCGAAGGCGTCGGGGTCGCCGAGGTGGAGCAGGAGGCTCACGCGGGGTTCGGCCGGGATGGTCTGGACGCAGAAGACCATGCCCTCGACCACGGCCTCGGCCGGATCGGTGATGTTGCGCAGGTGCTCCAGCATCCGTTCCACGAACGCGTCCGCACCCTGGGCCGCGACCTCGCCGACGATGTCGCCGATGCCGGTGAAGTGCCGGTAGACGGTCTGCCGGGTGACGCCCAGCTCGGTCGCGACGTCGGACAGGGTGGTCTTGGCGACGCCGTGGCGGTCGACGCAGCGGGCGGTCGCATCGATGATGCGTTGCCGGGCCTCGGCCTCCGTCGCCGGAGGGCGGCCGCCCCAACCGTGGTGCGCCATGGAATCAGGATATTAGCTGCTTGAGGCGGGAGGGCTTGAGGCGGCGGGGCTAGAGGTGGCAGGGCTTGAGGCGGTGGCACGGCGTGCGGCGAGGATGACGCCCGCCGCCGCGGCCGCGCACAGCGTGGAGTACCACAGGCTGCCGATCGGGGCTCCCTGCTTGGTCAGGCCGCCGGATGAGGCCAGGTAGTCGGGCAATGCGATGAGCCACAAGGCCATCAGCACACCGAGGTAGAACGGGGGATAGGTCCGGGCGAACGTCGGCGAGGGCATAAGGGGCATGGGAACCATGGCTCCGGTGCGCGATGCCCGCCAGGCGTCCGTCAGCAGACACAGCCCGATGACCCAGACGACGCCCAGCTCGACGCCGATGATCGCCCGCTGGACGCCGAGGTGCCCGCCGCCCTGGAACAGGCCCGCGGGTGCACCCGCGACGACCATCGCCAGCGGCGCCAGAGCCCCCGCGGCCACGGACCGCCAGGCGATCCCCGCGCCGGTTCTAGCTCCGGTTCTAGCTCCGGTTCTAGCTTCGGTCGTAGCTCCGGTCGTAGCTCTGGTCGCAGCTCCGGTCCCACCTCCGGATCCGCACAACCGGACGACCAGATAAGCCAGCGCGCCGAAGGACACGGAAGCGAACAGGAACATGCTGTTCATCGGCACCGAAGCCAGCGCGGGCTGGTTCACCTTGGTGTCGCCGGGGTTCCAGGCCCACCACCGCAGCTGCGGGCCGAGCTGGTCGAAGACCTCGTAGAAGACCTGGCACACGAACGCCACGGCCAGCGCGCCGGCCACGGCGCCGCGCCGTACGAACACGTCCAGCGCCCGCACCAGTTCGTACGCGAGCTGGGACAGCGCCGGATAGAAGGCCACGATGTAGAGCGGCAGCCGGTCGTACATCAACTGCACGGTGAAGACGTTGTGCGAGAAGATGAAGCCGACCTGCTTGTCCAGGCCGAACCAGCCCGGGAAGTACAACGGCGGCTCGATGACCGCCAGGTAGGCGACCGAGGCGAACCACAGCGTGAGGTTGACCGGGTCGCCGTCGTGCCGCCACCGCCGCCGGGCGTGGACCAGGGCGAACACCGCGCCGCCGATGATGAGCAGTTCCAGGACCGGCATGGTGCCGTTGGCCAGGCTGAACGGGTCCCGGAAGGTCACGACCGGATCGGCGTGACGGCAGGAGAATCCGAGGCCCTCGGCGATGCGCTCGGCCGTCTGATCGCAGCTCTGGTCCACCGCGGGCTCCTCAGCGGGTGTAGTCGGTGCCGGGCGGATCCTGCCGGGGGTCGAACCCGCTGGGCACGACCGTGCGGCCGAGCCGCTGCCGGAGCTTGTACCGGAGCACGCCGAACCAGAAGCGCGGGTCGGCGGCCAACTGCTGCAGGGACTTGTCGATGTTGAACACCTGCGCGAACGTGCGCTCGACGTAGGCGTCCTCGCGGCTGGCGGCGTTGATGGCGTTGAACACAGGCCAGCTCAGGCGGGCCGTCAGCCGCCGGCGCCAGCGCGGGGCGGTCTCCGTTCCGGTGGCGAACTCGTACGCCTGGTCGCGGGCCATCGCGAGCATCCAGGGCACGGCCAGCGACTTGCGCTGGCGGGCCAGGAACTCCCGGAAGAACGCCGCATCACAGACCCCGTATTCGCCCAGCAGGTCGCCGAGGATCAGCGCCGACCGGGCCGCCGAGCTCATGCCCTGCGCGTAGAAGGGATTGAACGCGCAGATCGAGTCCCCGACGCAGACCAGTCCGATCGGCGGCGTGTCGAGCAGGTCGAAGCGGCGCCACTTGTTGCCGGTCGAACGTGTCAGGTGCACCGGGGACACCGGGGTGCAGGCGCGCGCCGCCCGGCCGAAGGCCGTGGCCCGCACCCGGTCCGCGGCGGTCTCGAAGGTGTCCACGTCACGCGGCATGGGGATGCCCCACGACCCCATGCAGACGATGGCGCGCCCGCCCTCGATCGGGAAGAAGTTGCTGAGGAACTCGTGTTCCGCCGGGTGGCTGCCCGCGTTCTGGGTCGGCGCGATGACCAGGTGCTTCCACCACCACGCCGCGGGCCGCTCGCCGGCCGGCGGCAGGTCGTACCAGCGCGAGCTGTAGGTGACCCGGGCGTCCAGGGTCTTCTCCGGGGGTGCGGTCCAGCCCGCCGCGGCGAGCCAGTCGGCGGTCGAGGACCCGCGGCCCAGCGCGTCGACGAAGAGGTCGGCGGCCAGGTGGGCGTCATGGTGGGCGTCATGGTGGGCGTCATGGTGGGCGTCATGGTGAGAGGCGGCCGTCCGGTATTCGACGCCTGTGACACGCCCGCTCGCGGTGCCGCCGCCGGCGGATCGCAGTCCGGTGACCGTCACGCCCTCGCGCAGCTCGACGCCGGGCAGCTCGCGGAGCATGGCGCGCAGCACTCGTTCGATCAGCACCCGGGAGCTGTAGACCATGGTCATCGAACCGCTCTTGCGCGGTGCCCAGCCGGCGTCCTCGCAGTAGGCCGCGTCCATCGAGGGCATCAGCAGCATCCCGCCCGCGGCGATCAGGGCGTCCTGGAAGCCCGGGAAGATCTCCCCGATGGCCCGCCGTCCCGAGTTCAGCAGGAAATGCGGGTGCTTGCTCTGCGGCACGCCCCGCCGGTGCTCGGCATCGGGCGGCAGCAGGTCCCGCTCGAGGACGATCACCTTCTCGAAGTGCCGGGCGAGTACTCCGGCCGCACACAGCCCCGCGACGCTGCCGCCCAGCACGACCGCCGTTTCCCGGCTCATCTCCACTCCAATCATACAACCAGTGAGTGAATGTATGATTGGCGGCGGGAGAGGTCAAGAGCCATGGCCGAAGCGGCATTCGGACTGCGGGAACGCTGAAAAAGCGATAGACAGTGAAGCTAGACCCGCAGGTTCGGCCGTCGACCGTGGAGCCCCAACCGTGGCCACACCCGCAGAGCAGCAGTACGGGCAGGCAGACGACGGGTCCGCCGAGGAGGCGTTCGCCCAGTGCCCGATCCCGGCGGCGATCTACGACGGCGCGCTCCGGATCGTGCGGGCCAGCCGGGGTATGGCCCGGGAGGCCGGGCTCACCGAAGACGAGGTCCGGGCCGGCCGCGGCGTCGGCGCGCTGTTCGGTCCGGCCAGTGCCGGAGTCGAAGACGGGATACTCCGGGTGTTCGACACCGGCGTGTCGGACCAGTTGGACGTGCGGGTGCACGGCGCCGGCGACCGCGATGGCACCGGCACCGGCACCTCCGCAGGCGGCCCCAGGGCATGGTCCGTCACCCTGTCGCCCCTGCGGGACCGTGCCGGGCGGGTCCACCGCGTGCAGCTCACGGCGGTCGACGTCACGGAGCTGCACCAGGCCCGGGACCGGCTCGCGGTGCTGAACGAGGTCAGCGTCAAGGTCGGCACCACGCTGGACGTGGCCACCACCGCGCACGAGATGGCCGACGTGATGGTCGGCCGCCTGGCCGACTTCGTCACCGTGGACCTGCTGGACTCCCTGTTCCGGGGGCTGGAGCCGAAGTCCTCGGGCGAAGGGGTGGTGTTGCGGCGTGCCGCGCACCAGTCCGTCCTGCCCGGGACCCCGGAGGCCTTGATCGAGCCCGGCGAGGTCGACTACTACCCGGAGCACTCGCCGCCGGCCCAGTGCCTGGCCACGGGGAAGTCAGCGCTGCACAACGTCCCGGACACGGCGGTCACCAAGTGGCAGGCCGCTGATCCGCAGCGGGCGGCGGTGCTCCAGGCCCGGGGGATCCATTCGATCATGATCGTCCCGCTGCGGGCCCGCGGTGCCGTCCTGGGGGTCAGCCTGCTCGTGCGGCACCAGAACCCGGTTCCGTTCGGGCCCGACGACCTGCTCCTGGCCGAGCAGATCGCGGCGCGGGCCGCGGTGGCCGTGGACAACGCCCGCCGCTACACCCGCGAGCGCAGCACGGCCTTGGCGTTGCAGCGCAGCCTGCTGCCGCAGCGGCTGACCGGGCAGGAGACGGTCCAGGCGGTCTTCCGCTATCTGCCCGCCGACTCCCGGGCCGGCATCGGCGGCGACTGGTTCGACGTGATCCCGCTGTCCGGGGCCCGGGTCGCCCTGGTCGTCGGCGACGTGGCCGGACACGGGCTGCACGCCTCGGCCACGATGGGCCGGCTGCGGACGGCGGTGCGCGCCCTGACCGACGTCGACCTGCCGCCCGACGAGCTGCTGACGCACCTGGACGACCTGGTCACCCACCTCGCGGCCACCGAGGACGAGGTGATCGACCCGGACCTGGACACCGTCTCGGACATCGTCGCGACCTGCCTGTACGTCGTCTACGACCCGATCTCGCGCAGCTGCACCGTCGCCAGCGCCGGCCACCTGCCGCCGGCCGTGGTCACGCCCGAGGGATCGGTGGACGTCGTCGACGTCGTGCCGGGTCCGCCGCTGGGCGTCGGGGGCCTGCCGTTCGAGGCCATGACGTTCGACGTCGCCGAGGGCAGCCTGCTGGTGCTGTACACCGACGGCCTCATCGAGGCCTGCGGCCGCGACATCGACACCGGGCTGGACCTGCTGCGCCGCAGCCTGGAGCAGCCCCAGGACACGCTGGAGAAGACCTGCACGGCGGTGGTGGACGCGATGCTGCCGGCTCCGCCCACCGACGACGTCGCCCTGCTCATAGCCCGGACCCGGGTCCTGGGTCCGTCCCACGTCGCCGTCCAGAACCTGCCCAGCGACCCGGCGGTGGTGGCCGACGCCCGGGCCTGGGCGGCGCGGCAGCTGGCCGAGTGGGGGCTGGAGGAGGCCGACTTCGCCATGGAGCTGGTGGTCAGCGAGCTGGTCACCAACGCCATCCGGCACGGCGCCCCGCCGATCCAGCTCCGCCTGATCCGCGACGCGGCGGTCATCTGCGAGGTCTCCGACGGCAGCAACACCTCCCCGCACCTGCGGCAGGCCATGACCTTCGACGAAGGCGGGCGCGGGCTGCTGCTGGTGGCGCAGGTGGCGCAGCGCTGGGGGGCGCGGCACCACGCCGTCGGGAAGACCATCTGGGCCGAGATCGGTCTGGCCGTGGGCGACTTCTTCTGAGGGACTATCGTCGGGCGGGTGGATGTGAGTGCGCCGGGTCTGCTCAACGAGGATGTGCCCGAAGATCCGGTGGCGGGGGCCCTGCCCGATCAGGCCGATCCGGTGGCAGGGACCCTGCCCGATGACGCCGATCCGGTGGCCGCCGCCCTGCCCGATGACGTCGCACCGCTGATCCCGTACCGCGGTCGCCGGCGACGCTGGCTGCGGCGGTTGGCCAAGACGGTCGCGGTGCTGTTCGTCGCCGGCACCTTCCTGTCGACCGTGTACAACGCCGCCACCGACGCGCGTGCCTCGGTCCCGGCCGGGCTGACGTACGTGCAGGCAGGCGACGTGCTGACCCGGTACCGCGAATGGGGCGGCAGCGGCACGCCGATCGTCCTGGTCCACGGCTTCATCGAGGACGCGGACACCTGGCAGTACCTCGCTCCGATCCTGGCCGCGCAGGGGCATCGGGTCTACGCCCTGGACATCGACGGCTGGGGCTACACCCAGCGCGTGGGGCCGTTCGACGTCGGCCATCAGGCACGCCAGCTCGATGCCTTCATCGAGGCGCTGCACCTGGATCATCCGGTTCTCGTGGGCCACTCCAGCGGCGCCGCCGTGGCGGCCCTGGCCGTCCTGGACAAGCCCGCCGACGCTTCCGGCCTGATGTTCCTCGACGGCGACGGCCTGGCGACCGGCGCGGGCCAGAAGACGCCGATGACACACCTGTTCCTCAACCCCTATCGCACGACCCTGATGCGGCTGGCGATCCGTTCGGACTCGGTCATCCGCGCCATCTACGGCGCCACGTGCGGCCCGACGTGTCCCGAGCTGGACGCCGCCGGGCTGGACCAGTGGCGTCGGCCGTTGCAGGTCCCGGGCGCCGAGGAATCGTTGTGGAGCATGGTGGATCTCGGGGTCGCGGGACTGCCGCCGGGGCGTCTGGCCGAGCTCGCCACGATGCCGCTTCCGAAGGCGGTCGTGTTCGGCGGCGCCGACTCCGCCTACGATCCGAACTCGCCCGAGAGCACCGCCGCGCGCATCGGAGCGCCCGCCCCGACGATCATCCCCGGGGCTGCGCACCTCACCTCGGTGAACAGTCCGCAAGCCGTCGCCGAGGCGGTCGCGGCGCTGGAGACGCGCGCCGGTTGACGGCGGGACCCGTGGCGATCAGGCCGAGATGATGAAGCTGTCGCGGTGGTGGAAATCAGGGTTCGGTGCGGGGTGGTTCAGTGCCCAGTAATCGAGTTCGCCGTCGGCGTCCTCGACAACCGCCGCCAGTGCCAGAGCGCCGGTCTGTGTTGGTGTTGGTGTTGGTGTTGGGCCGGGGCTGAGAATATCCAGATCCACTTCGAGTTCCAGCCGGTGAGCGTCGCGGGTGACGCTTATCCGAGGGGCCCGGTCCGGAGTAATCGGTGTCATGTTCAGGTGGTAGTCGTCGAACTTGTATAGCGCCCACTCCGTCGACGGCGAGACGTTGAGCTCGTAGTAGGCGGGGGAGTCCGCTGTTGTGCGGATGAACGCCTCGAAGCAGGTGTGTTCCCATAATTCGTCCGCCTGGCGCGGTGTGCGTGTAGCCGGTATCCGTATCTGGGAAAGGTCCGCGTCGAGAACGTAGCGCAGAGACAGGGAACCGTGACTAGTCTCCTGAAGGTGAACATTAAGCGCTCTAGCGGCATTGGCGGTCGAAGGCGCGAAAGGCGCCAACGGGGCGTTGCGCGGGACGCGTGAAGGCATGATCCATATTATCGATTCCGTGCCCGATGCCTCGTCCCGCGCCTCGCGTCTGGCCGCCTACCGTGGCGTCTCGACATCCCTGGCGCTGCTCAGCGATCGCGACGCGCAGCGGATGCTGGACGCGGCGGACCCGATCGGATCGGGCATCGGCGGGAAGTCGGCGCTGCTGGACGTCGCCGGGACGCCCGTCTTCGTCAAGCGGGTCCCGCTGACCGATCTGGAACGGCGGCCGGAGAACGTTCGCTCCACAGCGAATCTGTTCGAGCTGCCGGCCTTCTGCCACTACGGCATCGGCGGGCCCGGATTCGGGGCGTGGCGGGAGCTGGCCGTGCAGACGATGACGACCGACTGGGTGCTTGCCGGGGACTGCGAAGGGTTTCCGTTGATGTACCACTGGCGGGTGGTCCCGGATTCGACGCCGCTTCCCGAGGAGCTGTCCGACGTCGAGGCCGTGGTCGACTTCTGGGGTGGCGGGGCGCAGGTGCGCCGTCGCCTTGAGGAACTGCGTGACTCCTCGGCGAGCATCGCGCTGTTCCTGGAGTACGTCCCGCAGAACGTGTTCCGGTGGCTCGGCGAGCAGCTGGGCATCGGCGGTGAGGCCGCCGAGCGGGCCTGCGCCTTGGTGGACCGCGATCTGGCGGCGGGGATCTCGTTCATGAACGCGCAGGGCCTGCTGCATTTCGACGCCCATTTCGAGAACCTGCTGACCGATGGCAGGCGCCTGTATTTCGCGGACTACGGGCTGGCGATCTCCTCCCGGTTCGCGCTGTCGCGGGACGAGACCGCGTTCTTCGAGCAGCACCACGACTACGACCGGCGCTTCGCGGCGATGTATCGCGCGCAATGGCTGGTCACCGAACTGTTCGGGTCCGGGGCGCAGGACCGTGAAGCGCGGCTGCGTGCCTACGCCGAAGGGGAGGTGCCGACGGGGATTCCCGAGACGGCCGCGGCGATGGTCGTCCGCGACGCGCCTACCGCCGTGGTGATGACGGACTTCCTGCGTCGGTTGATGAAGGAGAGCAGGCAGGCGCCCTACCCGGCGGCATAAGGCTCACCGCTGGTCGGCGAAGACCCATCGGCCGCAGCGTGCGGTGGGGACCGAGACGACGGCGCGCCCTGATTCGGTCACCGCGCTCTGGCCGACTTCGCTCGCGCGGCAGAAGGAGCCGGCGCGGACCACACGGCGTTCTTGCGCGCGGGGGACCGGTACCGGTGCGGGGGCCGGAACGAGAGCGGGTGCGGGGGCGGGAACGGGTGCGGCGACGTCGGTCACGGGTCGAGGCTGTGCACGGTCGGTGAGACTGCCGTCGGTCCGAACCTCGTCGGCTCGGACGGGCTCGGTCCGCTGCCGCCCGATGCGGAGCTTCAACTTCATATGTTTACCCCTGATCCTGTGGTCGCGCCGCGTTCGGTTCCTCACTGCGGGTATGCGCCATTGGATCAACACTCCGTATGGGTGAGGACGAAGCACCGTGGATGGCGGGGTGTGTTCACTCTATTGGCGCCATAAGTAGGCTGCCCCGGTGGACTACGAGCGTGTCATCGCCCGCGCCGCCGCGTTCGACGCGGGTCCGGACGCCGCCGAAGACGACCTTGAGGCGCGCTGGCAGCTGATCGGCGAGCTGCATCGCAGTACCGGCCGGGACGCGTTCGACGCGGTGGTGGCGGCCGCGGGGTCCGATGAGCGGGCGCGGCGGCTGGTGGCGCTGGACGCGCTCGGGCAGATCGGCTACGCGGCGAACCGTCCCTTCGCCGAGGAGACGGTGCCGGTCCTGCTCGGCGCGGTCGGCGACGCGGACGCCGAAGTCGTGGCCTCGGCGGTCACCGCCCTCGGCCACGTCGGCGACCCGCGCGGCCTGGCGGCGGTGCTCCAGCGGGTCGGGCACGCCAGCGACGCGGTCCGCTTCGCCGTGGCCGTCGCGGTGCCGGCGCTGACCGACCCCGACGAGCCGCTCGCGGAGGCCGTGGACGCCCTGATCACGCTGACCCGCGACGAGGACCCGCAGGTGCGCGACTGGGCCACGTTCGGGCTCGGCACCCAACTGGACGCCGACGGCCCCGAGATCCGCGAAGCCCTCGCCGCCCGGCTGGACGACAGCTGCGACGACGCCGGCGAGGAGGCCCTGATGGGCCTGGCCCGACGCGGCGACCCGCGCGCGACGGCCCCGCTGCTCGACCAGCTGCACCAGCTCGCCGACGGCGACACCATCGCCCCCGGAACGCTGCTGTTCGAGGCCGCCGCCATCGCACAGACGAACGACGCGCTGCCGCCGCTGCGCCGTCTGTGGCAGCGCCGGGACGACTTCAAGCCCTCGGCCCGGCGGATGCTCGCCGAGGCTCTGGAGTCGCTCGGGGAGCCGGTGGAGGCAGAGTCCTGAGCCACCGGTCGCCCGACGGTCGGCTGCCAGCAGCCTGCCGGCCGCCTGCCGGTCGCTGTAAGGGATTCGTGAAAGCAGAACCCGCAGGTAAGGCCGCCCCCTGGAGCGTGATCATCCTGGGGGTGTGACGACTCTCGCGAAAACAGATGACGGCGGCCCCGTCATACCGCGCCCGCTGTCGATCCTGGCGGGCATCAGCATCGCGGTGCACATCGTGCTGCTGTGCCTCTCCTACGCCGGGGCGAAGACATCCGGTCACGCCCCCATTTCGGGGGCAGACCATGGCTGGGACTGGTACCTGGTGGTCGGGGCCGTGTGGAGTGTCGGCATCGGGATCTTCGGCCTGTATTGGGGTGCTCGGGCGACGACGCGCTTCGGCGGGACCGGATCGTCGGCGCGGGTGGGGTGGTGTCTGGCGGGGGTGTGGCTCGGCTACGTCTGGCCCGTGCCGGTGACGGCAGCGGCGGTGGCCTTCGCGGTCTGGCCTCGGCGCCTCGCACGCAAGGATCAGATCTGGCCGAAGCCGGCGGACCCGAACGCGCGCCGTCGCCTGATCGCGGCGCGGATCGTCGCCGCGGTGCTTGCGGTGCCCGTCGCCGTCGCCGGATCGGCGTGGGGACTGAGGGCGCACGCCGCCAAACTGCACCCGGTGTCGGGGGCGTCGGGCTCTGCGGTCGTCGGCGACTGGCGCGCCGGCGGCATGACGATCACCCTCCGCTCCGACGGCACCTACAGCGCCTCGGACCTGACGGCGGCGAACTTCGACGACAACACGCTTTTCCCTCCTGGGACCGGGCAATGGGATCTGACCGACTCCGGAACTGATCGTCTGGACTCGGTCGAGCTCCGGCCATCCCAGGACCGCTTCCTGGAACTGTCCCTGTATCAGGCCTCATCGATCGACTACCTGTGTGCGCAAGCCGACCTCGACAGCCCTTGCGACATCGTGTTCCGTCGCGAATAGGGCCCAGCCCGCTTCCTCAAGGCTGAAAAGTCTCCGTCGGGAGGGCTGGACCAGCGCGACCCGGCTGTTCGGGCCTGGGTGTGACGGACTCGTCCTGGCCGCGCTCAGTGGCCGACCGGACCCGGGTGTATCTTGAGGTGCCGGTCGAGCCCTCGGGGCGCGCCGGGTTGGAGGGAATCCGTCTTCGCCTGTTTGTCGCGGGCTGTTTCCTTCCCATCCGCAATGTTCGGAGACCATGCAGGCGCGACAAGAAACACGTGCAGAGCGAGTGCACTATGGCAGGACGTTGAACTGGCATGGAGGACGGGCGCCTCAGGGTTGAGGCTCTTGGGCCGCTGCGTGCGTTCGTCGGCGAGCGGGAAGTGGTGCTCGGGCCGCCGAAGCAGCGGGCGGTCTTCGCTGTGCTCGCGGTGAGCCGGAACAACGTCGTCGCGCGCGACGATCTGATCGACTACGTCTGGGGCGAGTCGCCGCCCGCGACGGCCGCCGGGAATCTGCACACGTACATGTCCGGTCTTCGCAGGGCCCTGGGTCCGTGGGGCGAGGCGGTCGGCAGCTCCGGGTCGGGCTACTCGTTGCGGCTCGGTGCCGACGGGCTCGACGTCGTGGTGGCCGAGCGGGTCGCGGCGCGGGCGCGCGCCGCGCGGGCCGAGCGGGATCTGCCCGGTGCGGTCGCGGCGTTCGACGAGGCGCTGGCGTGCTGGCGTCCGGGGTCGGCGCTCGGCGGGCTGCCCGGTCCGTTCGCCGCCGAGCACCGGGCGCGGGTGGCCGATCTGCGGCTGCGGCTCCTGGTGGAGCGCGCCGAGGTGTCGATGGAGCTCGGGCGGCCCGCCGCGGTGGCCGAGCAGCTTCAGGACCATGTCCGTGCCAACCCGTACCACGAGCGGCTGCGCGGACTCCTGATGAGCGCGCTGCATCGCAGCGGGCAGACCGCTGACGCGCTCGCGCACTACCGCGAGCTCCGCAAACTGCTCGCCGACGACCTCGGGATCGATCCGTCCGCGGAGTCGCAGGCGCTGCACGCCGCGATCCTCGCCGACAACGCCGGTAGCTCGGGGAACGTCGGTAACACCGGTAACGCTTCCGCCGCGCCGAAGCCGGCCGCCGTCGTCACACCGTCTTCCCCGCAGCCTTCCCAGCAACAGCGCCAGCCACAGCAACAGCCACAGCCGCAGGCTCCGCCGGTCCGGCCGGCGCAGCTGCCGCGCGTCGACGCGAACTTCGTCGGCCGGGTCGCGGCGATCCATCAGGTGCTGGAGGCGGCCCGCACCGCCGCGGCAGGGGACGGCGCCGCAGCGACAGCAGTGACCGGCCACGGCCATGGCCACGGCGACGCCGATGCCGACGGCCCGCAGATCGTGCTGATCGTCGGTCCCGGCGGCATTGGCAAGACCGCGCTGGCCGTGCGCTGTGCCCACCTGCTGGCCGCCGCCTACCCCGACGGCCAGCTCCACGTGAACCTGCGCGGCTTCGACCCCAGACACCCGGCGCGCTCCTCGGCGGACGTGCTGCACCACCTGCTCGCCTCCGTGAACGTGCGGAGGATCCCCGAGGGCCTGGACCAGCGGGCCGCCCTGTGGCGCAGCATCGTGCGCGACAAGCGCATGCTCATCGTGCTGGACAACGCCGAGTCCGCCGAGCAGGTGGAGGACCTGCTGCCCGGGGGCGGGCCCTCCTTCGTCGTCGTGACCAGCCGCAACCGTCTCAGCGGTCTGTCGGTTCGGTACGCGGCCCGCCGGGTGGCCCTGAGCCCGCTGTCCGCGGACGAGTCCCTGACGCTGTTGTTCACCTCGATCGGCAGCGTTCGCGTGGCCGGAGAGCTGTCGGCGGCCCGGGAGCTGGCCGAGCTGTGCGGCCACCTGCCGCTGGCGTTGCGGATCGCCGCCGAGCAGGTGTCCGCGGGGCCCGCGGTGAAGATCGGCGACGTCATCGACGACCTGGAGGACGTGCGGGGCCGGCTGGACGCCCTGCAACTGCCGGACGACGAACTGTCCTCGGTACGCGGTGTCCTGTCCTGGTCGTACACCAGGCTCGACGCCAAGACCGCCCGCGCGTTCCGCCTGCTGGGCCTGGTCCCGGGGGTGAGCATCCGGCCCGAGCCGGCCGCGGCGCTGCTGGCGCTGGCGCCGGCGGAAGCGGCGGACATCCTGCGGGACATGGTCGGGCAGCATCTGCTGGGGACCACCACGGACACCTACTGGATGCACGACCTGACGCGCATCTACGCCGAGGAGGCCGCCCGCCTCGGCGAGCCGGAGGACGCCCGGCGGCAGGCCCTCGAACGGCTGCTCGAGTGGTACGTCCGGCTCCTGGCGGGACGCTACGAAAACGGCTCCGTCCGGATCCCTTTCACCCTCGACGACGACTTTCCCTATGCGGTGGCGGCTCTGGAAGGCCAGGGGGAACGGGTCGCCTGGTGCGGCCAGGAGCGGGACAACATCATGGCGCTGGTCGTCGCCGCCCGGCAGATCGGACGCCACGACCGCGCGTGGCAGTTGTGCTACCTGCTCTTCGAGTACTTCTACGCGGCGGGGCAGGCCCGCGACTGGGCCGAGATCGTGCAACTCGGATTGCGCAGCGCCGACCTGCTCCAGGACCGGCTGGCCCAGGCCGTGCTGCACAACCATCTCAGCGT
Organism: Catenulispora sp. MAP12-49; assembly: GCF_041262705.1. Taxonomy (NCBI): domain Bacteria; kingdom Bacillati; phylum Actinomycetota; class Actinomycetes; order Catenulisporales; family Catenulisporaceae; genus Catenulispora; species Catenulispora sp. MAP12-49. The sequence continues at coordinate 152,321 of NZ_JBGCCP010000020.1, forward strand.
CGCCTACTCCCGGCTGGGGCAGAACGACGCCGCGGTGCGCGAGCTGCGCAGCGCTTTGGCGCTCGCGGAGAACCTCGACAGGGACGGGCTGCGTATCAGCATCCTGGGGAACCTGGCCTCCACGCTCCGGGAGGCCAAGGACTACGCGGCGGCCCTGCCTTATGCCGAACAGGCTGCCGCGCTGGCCCGGGGCAACGGCTTGCCCTACTACGAGGCCGGCACGGCCGACGTCCTGTGCGAGCTCTACGTCGAACTCGGCGAGTTCGCCCAGGCGTTGCGCGTGGGGGAGCCGGGCAGACAAGCGGCCCGGGCCAGCAAGACTCCCATGCTGGAAGCCAATATCCTGATAGCCATGGGCGCGGCCGAGCACGGGCTCGGCAACGCCGAAACGGCCGTCGAGCACTTCCAAGAGGCGCTGTCCGTCAGCGAATCGGGGGACGACTACCACGCGGCCAGGGCGTTGCTGGGCCTGGCCAGGGTGCACCGGACCGAAGGGCGGCGGTCGGCGGCGGCCGACCTGGCGGGGCGGGCGCTGGTGCTGTTGCAGGACCTGGATGCCGAAGACGTCGACGAGGTCGCGGAGTTCCTGCGCGAGCTGGAAGGCTACTGACCTTCTCCGTCCCAGCGCCTGGCGCCACCGGCCGGTGCCTGCAAACGCTGCCACAGCAACACCGCCTCGACCCGGCCGTCCACCCCGAGCTCCCGGAAGATCCGGTTGATGTGGTTCTTCACGGTCTTCTCGGTGACGTGGAGCGTCTCGGCGATCTCGGCGTTGCGCGCGCCGCGGGAAATCAGGGTCATGACTTCGCGCTGGCGCTGCGACAGGGTGATCTCGCGGCCGTCGGGGCCCGGGAGCCGGTACGTGCCCTCGGGCCGGTCCTCGGAGGCGTCGTAGGCCGGGATCACGCTCAGCTGGTACTCGGCCCGCAGCACCGTGGGGTTGGGGTTGGGGCTGGGGTTCGTGCTGGTGCTCGGGCTCACCGGGCCGCCGGCGGGTCGGACGGTGACCTCGACATACGGCATGCCGACGATGTCCACGGCCAGGTTCTTGCCGGCGAACACGCGCCGGATCTGCGCCAGGATGTCGGGGCTCGTGATGGCGATCCGCAGGTGTCCGTCGCCGTTCGGTGCGCGGTGCGCGGCGACTGTCATGGAACCAGCGTTCCGTATCGGGCTTCAGGCATTCTTCACGGATCCTCCACGGCGGCTCCGCCGGTGGGTCCAAGGGCCTAAAAACCCCCCAAACGTGCTTTGACGCCGCTCGGGCAGGCAACCCACCATCGGTGGGGACGGCCCGCCGTCCCGTACGACGATCCTTGACGCCGAGGGGATGACAGGGTGCTGACTGTGCCGCATCGTGCCACGCTGCGCGGCTACGCACCCTCCGGTGCGGAGGCGGGCGCCGATCCGGTGTGGCCGGCCTTCCCCGCCGATCCCGTGTTCATCGGGGCCGGGACGACGGCGTCCCGCGGCGCGGCCCCAGTCCCGGCGCCGATCCCGGTCCGGGTCATGGCCGACGACGCCGTGACCCGGGACGCCATGCTCGCCTGTCTGCGGCCCCGGCCGGAAATCAGGGTCCTGAACAGCGTCGATGCCGATCCCGCGCGGGTGGTGCTGGTCCTGGCCGAGCAGGTCACCGACGGCACGCTCGATCGGATGCGGCAATCGGTGTCCGCCTCGCACGAGGTCGGGTTCGTGCTCGTCGGCGACGGCCTGCGGGCGCACCACCTGCTCGGCGCCATCGCGCACGGACCGTTGAGCGTCATCGCCCGGCGGGACGCGGACACCGACCGCATCGTGCGCGCGATCGTGGGGGTCCCGCAGGGCCGGCTGGAGCTGCCCGACGACGCCGTCGGCTGGCTGGTCGCCCGGCTGCAGACCATCCACCGCGACGTGCTCGAGCCGCGCGGGCTGACCGCCGCGGGGCTGGGGACCCGGGAGGTCGAGGTGCTCCGGCTGCTCGCCGAGGGCCTGGACACCGCGCAGATCGCCCAGGAGATGAACTACTCCGAGCGCACGGTCAAGAGCATCATCCACGGGGTGCTGACCCGGTGCCGGCTGCGCAACCGCGCGCACGCCGTCGCCTTCGCGCTGCGCAGCGGTGCGCTGTGAGGCGCAGTGAGGCGCCGCCGCGTGGGGTGCGGCACCCTGCGAGTCCGGGCCTGGATTAACACTTTGCAAAACATTTGAGAAATGTGCGCGAGCTTGTAGACATTTCCCGGCCTTCACCCGTTTCATGGCAAGACAGCTCACTGACACGCCTGAGTTGCCGCCGCCTCGCACCATGATCGTGAGATGCCGAGGGCTTGGGAGGGTTCGACCGCAGTGATGGAAACCACGCCGATGATCCGTCAGCGCACACCGCGACCCGCCGACCATCCGCGGATGCCGGCCCCGGTGCCGGCCCCCGCGGTGGCCGCGGTGGCTCCGGCGGTTCCAGTGGCTCCGGCGGCTGCGGTGGCCCAGCTGGCGGCCGAGCCACCGGCCAAGCTGCCGACCGCGCCGCCCCACCCGCGTCCGCCGGCGCCGGCCGAGAAGGTGTCGGCGGGCCCGGTCACCGTCGCCGTGCTCGCCGGCGACCCGATCACCGGCGAGGGCGCCGCGGCGTTCCTGTCTTCGAGTCCCGGAGTCAGGGTCCTGCCGGTGGACCGCCAGCACGAGGCCGAGGTGGTGCTGATCCTGGTCTCGCGGGTGACCGAGGAGGCCCTGGAATGGATGCGCCAGGCCGCCGACCGGGCGCGCCGGGAGGTGCGGTTCGTGCTGGTCGGGGACGGCGTGCGGGGGCCGGACGTGCTGCGCGCGGTCACCTACGGCCTGGTCAGCGTCATCCCGCGGCAGGAGGCTGATTTCGAGCGCATCCTGCGCGCCATCCAGGCCGTGCGCGCCGACCGGCTGGAGATGCCGGACGTGGCCCTGGGCTGGCTGGTCGACCAGGTCCGGGCGATCCAGAACGAGGTGCTGGAGCCGCTGGGCGTCACCGCGGCGGGCCTGGAGGCCCGGGAGGCCGACGTGCTGCGGCTGCTGGCCGAAGGGCTGGGGACGCCGGAGATCGCGGCGCGGTTGAACTATTCGGAGCGGACCGTGAAGAACATCATCCACGGGGTGCTGACGCGGTGGCGGCTGCGGAACCGGGCGCACGCTGTCGCTTTCGCTTTGCGCAACGGGGCGATCTGAGGCAGGCGTCCGCCACACCCGCGCTCCCCCTCGAGCGCGGGTGCGGCAGACGCCCCGTGGATCCGACACCGCTACCGCTCGTCGACGACCACGCCGTTCTGCGGCTGCGCAGAACCACCGCTGGAACTTCCTGCCCTACGACATCCCGGACTTCGCCGGCCGGGCCGAGGAACTGCATCGGCTGCTCTCCACTGGGACGTCGCACGCCGAGCAGTCCGGTCACTCCTTTCCGTGCGCGACGGTGGCGGCCATCGACGGCATGGCCGGCATCGGCAAGACGGCCCTGGCGATCCACGCCGCGCACCGGCTCGCGGACCGATACCCGGACGGGCAGTTGTTCGTCGATCTGCGGGCGCACACCGCCGGCCAGACGCCGGTCACGCCCGGGGCGGCATTGGAGGTGCTGCTCCGGCAGTCCGGCGTCCCGGCCGACCGGATCCCGGCCTCGACGGCCGAGCGCAGCGCCCTGTGGCGGGTGTGGCTCGCCGGGCGCCGGGTCGTCGCGGTCCTGGACAACGCCGCCGACGCCGACCAGATCAGGCCCCTGCTGCCGGGCGCCTCGGCGAGCGTGGTGATCGTGACCAGCCGCCGGCGCCTGGTCGACCTGGACGGGGCCCGGGCGCTGTCCATGGAGCTGCTGCCGCCGGCCGACGCGGTCGCCCTGTTCGGCGGCGTCGTGGGGCGGCGGGCCGACGCCGAGCCGCTGGCCGTCCTGGATGTCCTGCAGCTGTGCGGATTCCTGCCGCTGGCGGTCCGCATCGCCGCGGCCCGGCTGAACCACCGGCCGCGCTGGACCGTGGCCTACCTCGCCGACCGGCTGCGCGACGAACGCCGCCGGCTGACCGAGCTGTCCACCGCCGACCGCGGCGTGGCCGCCGCCTTCACGCTGTCCTATCAGCAGCTGACCGCCGGGCAGCGGGGGATGTTCCGGCTTCTGGGCCTGGTGCCGGGGCGCGATATCGACCCCTCCGCCGCGGCGGCGCTGGCCCTGCACCGCGAACTGGGCAACCAGCGCGGCGAGGCCCTGGTACTGGACAAGCTCGGCCTGAACCACCGCGGCCGCGGCGAGTACGGCCTGGCCGACGCCCGGCACCGCGAGGCGGCCGAACTCTACCGCCGCATCGGCAACCGCAGCGACGAGGCCGCCGCCCGCAACGGCGTGGCCGAGACAGCCCTGGCAGCCGGCGATCCCGACCGCGCCATCGCCGAACACCGCACGGCCCTCACCCTGGCCCGCGACACGGGCAACCGCCCCGAGCAGGCCCGCGCCCACGACGGTCTGGCGCGGGCCCACCGGGTTCTGGGCGAGCTCACGGCGGCGCGTGCCGCGGCCGAGGATGCGCTGAGCTGCTACACCGCCTTGTCCGTTCCGGAAGCCGAGGACGTCCGCGCGTTCCTGGCGGCGCTCGACGGCGGGGCGGTCTCCGGGAGCTGACTGACTGCGTCCCGGCGGCTAGTTCGCGAACACCGGCGGGGTTCCAGGGATGCTCGATTCCACCACCGGCTGGTAGGTGAACGACATGAACTGCAACGGTCCGCCACACGGTCCAGCGGGCCCGCCGACCAGCTGAATCCTCTGGTTGGCGACGATCAGCCGGTTCCCGGGGTTCGCGAAGTTCCCCTGGTAGATGCTGCCCACCGGCTGCCACACGCAGTTGAGCACGGCGCCCGGCACGGACTCCACAATCGTGAGCTGCACCGGCGCACCGGCCGGAACGAACTGGACGGGGAACCCGGCCGCGTCGTTGAACAGGACGTTGTTGTTCGGAAGATTGTTCTCCGTCACGCCCAACACCGTCGACCCGGGAATGGTGGAGACGCACCCGCCGAACCCGAGGGCGGACAGCCTGGTCGTCGCGACCCCCGGCGCCACCGGATTCCCCAGGACCTGCACCCCGATGTTCGACACCGAGCACCGAGTACCCACGGGACCGCCGGGGGCGGTGAGGAACGTGGCCTGGGTCCCGGCCTGGAGGTTACCGGTCAGGACGTGACCGGGCGGCACATTGGGGCCACCCGGCCCCGGGGCACCGTAGGTGAGGACGTTGACCGGGGCGGCGGCGGCCGGCGCGGCGGCCGCGGCGGCGGTCCCGATCACCGCACCCGTGGCCAGCAGGGTCGCGGCCGCCGCTACGGCGAATGCCTTGAGACTGTGCATGTGCTTCTACCTCTTTCTTGAGGGAGCTCCGCACTTGCTGCGAACCGAACGAGGTTCATCAGCATTCTGATTCACTTTGAGCCGATTGCCCATAGCGTCCCGGTGGTCGCCGGCAGCTCATCGGTATCGGTGCTCTGAGCACGGCTCCTGGCGGCTGGCTGGTGCGCGCATGGTCTACGGGATCCGCCGGAGGCGCCCTTGACTGTCGCCTGTGACTGTGGCCTGTGACTGTCGCTTTTGATCTTGACTATCGCAGTAGACAGCACCACCTACCCAGACCATCAGCCGCCGACGCGTGATGAGCACCGCCCCACGACCGCGCCGCCAACGGATCCCGCAGACCATGCGCGAAGCCGTAAAAGCCTTCAAAAACCCACCCACCAACCGGACCAGCGCCCCCAACCCGACCCACGCATACATCAGGGCGGCGCCTCTAAAGACGGTTCGTGGCTGGTTCGGCCGGGATCGCGCCGCTACCCTGGTCGCGGGCGTCGTGGAGAACAGGTTCGGGGGGTGTTCGAGCTGAGTACCGTCAGTCGGTTGTTGGGCAGAGAGTTCAACGGGTACCTGCGAATCAGGCTGCCGCATGAGCTGGACTCCGTCGTCGTAAGCGTGGTGGAGGACTATCGGGGCGGCGCGGATGCCACACGGCGTCAGATCCTTGATCGGATCACTCCGCGTGTCGCCGGGGTGTTGTCTTGCTATGGCCAGCGGGCTGCCTCGATGGCCGTTCGAACCCAGTCTGTGGACATCCTGATGGGTGGGCTCATCGCCATGGGCTTGGCCGACGGCAGGCTCGAGGATTACCGAAGCAACTTGATTGTCCTGGCGGCGGTGAATCACAGTGCGGACGTGCTCGGCCGCAGCATGGGCGAGCTTCTCGATGTGGTCGGCCCGGACCTGCCCACCGGCGCGCAAGCGACGTTCCGCGACTTCGATGCACGTCAGCCCAGAGACAAGTCACTGCAAAGTATGGGCCTGCGCGTCATTGGCTCAGGCGACACCTTTCTGTACCGATAGGGCCTGCCACGTCCATCGGCGTACCGCAATATACGGCGTAACGCAGATACCCGGTCAGAGGCGCCTCATAATCTCAAATCGGCCGGATCGGTATTGGCGCCGCACAGCACGACACCGATCCGCTCCCCGTCCCGCGGCACGTACGCACCCTCACGCAGCACCGCCAGCGCCGTCGCCGACCCGTGCTCGACCACCAGCCGGTACCGGTCCCATAGGTGGCGCCGGGCCGCCACGATCGCGGCGTCGTCCACCACCGCCGAGCGCACGTTCGCGGTCAGGGCCCAGTTCAGCGCGGCCGCCGAGATCCGTGGCGCGCCGAGGGAATCGGCCGCTATCGAGTCGACGTCGACGTCGCGGACCTCGTGCGCGTCCAGTGCGGCCCGCAGGGCCTGGCTGCCCTCGGGCTCGGCGCCGACGATGAGGAGGCCGTGCGGCTGGACGGACGCGGCGATCCCGGAGAACATCCCGCCGGCCCCGACGGCGACCACGACGGTGTCCAGGTCCGGGAGCGTCTCGATCAGCTCCAGACCGATGGTGCCGGCGCCGGCCGAGGTCAGGCGCTCGTCGTGGGTGTAGGCGTCGACGGCCCCGGATTCGGTGATGTAGTCCGCCGCGATCCGCTGCGCGTCGGTCTGTGAGGCACCGACGATCCGCACGTCCGCACCGTGGGCGCGCAGCCGCGCGGCCATCGACGGCGCGGCGCTCTCGCCGAGGTAGGACCGGAGCGGAACCCCGTACCGCTGTGCGGCCCACGCGGCGCCGAGGTCGGCGTTGCGGCCGGTGGAGGTCACCAGGCCGGCGGCCGGCATGGATCCGTCCTCCAGCAGCGCGGCCACGAGGTTGGCGGCGGCCCGCGCCTTGAAGGAACCCGTGTGCTGCAGGAACTCCAGCGCCAGGTGCACGCGTGCCCCCGGCACCGTCGCGGCGTCGGCGCGCAGGACGGTCAGGGGCCTGACGACGCCGGCAAGCCGATCGGCCGCCTTCGTGAGGTCCTCGGGTCCTGGTTCGTGCATGTCCACCTCTTCGGGTCGGTGCTGGAAGGCCGAGTGATGCCCGATGTGGATCACGGTAGGGCCGGTCGACCGCGTGGCGATTGCGAGGCGATTGCACGGATAGCTCGGTATGGATCCGTCGGCGTGCATGAGCGCGCAGTCCGCACGGCCCGCCGCTCGCAGTCCGCCCGCCCCGCCGCGCGCAGCCGGGCACCGGCCGGTGTCCGATCGGGCAACCCTTCGGGCCGGAACACCAAAGCGGCCGCGTCGGCGCATAGCGTCGGCGTCGGCGTCGAGATCCCCACTGCCAGAAGGCCACATCACCCTATGGGCACCATCATCGTGAAGCGGCCTCCGCGCGTGGCCGCACCTGCGCTGCCGGAGGGGCAGGTGGAGTTGGCCGAGCCGCCGGTGCTCGGCGAGCCGGCCACCGCCGATCTGGGGTCGATGCTGGGCATGATGCCGATGGCCCTGGGGATGGGGACCATGGCCCTGATGTTCTCGGCGGCCAAGGGGTCGACGAGTACGTACCTGATGTCCGGCATGATGGGCGGCTCCATGGTCTTCATGGGGCTGGGGCAGGTCGGGCGGCAGGGTCTGGACCGCAAGCGGCGGATGCGCGCCGAGCGTCGTGACTACCTGCGCTATCTGGCGCAGTTGCGGCGGCAGGCGCTGGAGGCGGCCGAGGCGCAGCGGGCGGCGGTGGGTTGGGACCATCCGGATCCGGCCGCGCTGTGGTCGCTGGCCGTCGGGCCCCGGCTGTGGGAGCGGCGCGGTACGCATGACGACTTCGCCCGCGTGCGCATCGGGCTCGGCGAGCGCCGGGCCGCGCTGGAGTTCGTGCCGCCGCAGACCAAGCCGATCGAAGACCTCGAACCACTCTGCGCGATCTCCCTGCGCCGCTTCAGCCGGGCCCACCAGACGGTGGCCGGGGTGCCGATCGCGCTGGGGCTGCGCAACTTCACCTCCGTGGAGTTCGCCGGGGACGGCGCGGCGGCCCTGGGCCTGATGCGCTCGATGCTCGGCCAGCTGGCGGTCTTCCACTCGCCGGACGAGCTGCGCATCGCCGTGCTCACCGACGAGCCCGGCCTGGCCGAGTGGGACTGGGTCAAGTGGCTCCCGCACGCCGCGCACCCCCGGCGCGAGGACGCCGCCGGCCCGCTGGCCCTGGTCACCACCGACCACGACACCCTCGTGGACCTGCTCGGCCCCGAGGTCGACGAGCGCGGCGAGCACGACCGGGCCGCGGTGCCCGGGGTCGCAGAGCCCTTCGTCGTGGTGGTCGCGCACCGCACCGCGCTGCCCGGCACCTCCCGGCTGCTGGGCTCGGGCCTGCGCAACACAGTGCTCTTCGACGCCACCGGCGCGATGACCGGCGGACCGAAAGTGTTGCGCCTGCACATGAACGAGGGCTGTGTCGACTTCCCGGTGGGGGACGACACCGCCCAGGCCGACGCCGACACCCTGACCCCGGGCGCGGCCCTGTCGCTGGCCCGCGTACTGGCGCCGTTCCGCACCGGCGGCGCGGTGGACCTCACCGACAAGCCGCTGGAGAGCGACTTCGAGCTCACCACGCTGCTGGGCATCCGCAACCCGCGTGCCTTCGACGTGGCGGCCAAGTGGCGCCCGCGGGCCGTGCAGGCGGCGCGGCTGCGGGTGCCGATCGGCGTCACCGAGGCCGGCGAGGTCGTCGAGCTGGACCTGAAGGAGTCCGCGCAGGGCGGCATGGGCCCGCACGGCCTGCTGATCGGCGCCACCGGCTCCGGCAAGAGCGAGCTGCTGCGCACCCTGATCGTCGGGCTGGCCGCGACCCACTCCTCCGAGGTCCTGAACCTGGTGCTGGTGGACTTCAAGGGCGGCGCGACGTTCATGCACATGGACCGCCTGCCGCACACCTCGGCGGTGATCACGAACCTGGCCGGGGAGCTGCACCTGGTGGACCGGATGCAGGACTCGCTCAACGGCGAGGTGATCCGGCGCCAGGAGTTGCTGCGGGAGAGCGGCTACTCCTCCCAGTTCGACTACGAGAAGGCCCGCGCCGGCGGTGCGCGGCTGGCCCCGCTGCCCTCGCTGCTGGTGGTCGTCGACGAGTTCTCCGAACTGCTGGCCAGCAAGCCGGAGTTCATCGAGCTGTTCGTGACGATCGGCCGCGTCGGGCGCAGCCTTGGCGTGCACCTGCTGCTGGCCTCCCAGCGCCTGGACGAGGGCCGCATCCACCGGGTCGAGGGGCACCTGTCCTACCGGGTCGCGCTGCGGACGTTCTCCTCGATGGAGTCGCGCAGCGTCATCGGCGTGTCCAGCGCGTACGAGCTGCCCTCGGCCCCGGGCAACGGCTACCTCAAGATCGACACGACGAACCTGGTGCGGTTCAAGGCGGCCTACGTCTCAGGGCCCTGTCCGGCCACGCCCGAGACGGCCGGCGCCGGCGACCCCGCGGACGCGGTCGCCGCCGAGGTCGCGGAGTTCGGCGTGGGCCGGCCTCAGCCCCGGCTGGCTCCGGCGAGCCCCTTGCCGTCCATCGCAGCCCCCGAAGTAACCCCGGAAACCGACCCGGCAGCCGCCGAAGACGCCGACAGCCTCCTGGAAGTCCTCGTCGACCGCCTCGCCGACGCCGGCCCCCCGGCCCGCCAGGTCTGGCTCCCGCCGCTGACCAGCGCGGCGAGCCTGGACGAGCTGCTGCCCGGCATCGTCCCGGACCCGGCGCGCGGCCTGCACGCCACCGGCTATCCGGCGCTGGGCGCGCTGCGGGTCCCGGTCGGCATCGTCGACCGGCCCTACGAGCAGTCCCGGGAGTTGCTGGTCGCGGACCTGATGGGCGCCGAGGGCCACGTCGGCATCGCCGGGGCGCCGCAGAGCGGCAAGTCGACCCTGCTGCGTACCCTGATGCTCTCCCTGGCGCTCACCCACACCCCGCGCGACGTCCAGTTCTTCTGCCTGGACTTCGGCGGCGGCCTGGTCTCCACCGCGGGCCTGCCGCACGTCGGCTCCACCGGCACCCGCCTGGACCGCGACCGCGTGCTGCGCACCGTGGAGGAGGTCGCGGCGCTGATCGAGGTGCGCGAGGCCCGCTTCGCCGAGCTCGGCCTGGAGTCGATGGCCGCCTACCGCGCGGCCCGGGCGCGCGGGGACTTCGAGGACCCCTTCGGCGACCTGTTCCTGGTCATCGACGGCTGGGCCACGCTGCGCCAGGACTTCGAGGACCTGGAGGCGCGGGTCAACGACATCGCCGCGCGCGGCCTGTCCTTCGGCGTGCACCTGGCCGCCGCCGCGGTGCGCTGGTCGGAGTTCCGGCCCAGGCTTCGCGACCTGTTCGGCACGAAGCTGGAACTGCGCCTGGGCGACCCGATGGAGTCCGAGATCGGCAGCCGGCCGGCCGGCACCGTGCCGCAGCAGAGCGGCCGCGGCCTGACCAAGTCCGGGCACCACTTCCTGGCCGCCCTGCCGCGCCTGGACGGCGCCGCCGGAACCGAGGACCTGACCACCGCCACCAAGACCGCCGCCGGCGAGCTCGACCTGTTCTGGACCGGGCCGCGCGCGCCGGGCGTGCGCATGCTGCCGACCCGGCTGCCGGCCGACCGGCTGCCCGCCCCGACCGGCGACCTGCGCATGTGCCTGGGCTGGGACGAGAAGCGCCTGCAGCCGGTGTGGCACGACTTCGAGAACTCCCCGAACCTGCTGGTGTTCGGCGACGACCAGACCGGCAAGACCAACGCGCTGCGCCTGGCCATCAAGGCGATCACCGGCCGCTACACCCCGACCGAGGCCCGGATCCTGCTCGGCGACCCCGGCCGCGGGCTGCACCAGATGGTGCCCGAGGAGTACCGCGTCGGGTACGCCGTCGACACCGACTCCCTGGCCTCCCTGGCCGGCAGCGCCGCGGTGTCGATGACGGCACGCCTGCCCGGCCCGGACGTCACCCCCGAGCAGCTGCAACGCCGCGACTGGTGGCACGGGCCCAAGCTGTTCGTCGTCATCGACGACTACGACCTGTTCACCACCGGCAACGGCGCCGGCGGCCCGATGGGTCCGCTGGTGCGGCTGCTCGGCAGCAGCGCGCACATCGGGCTGCGCATCGTGCTCGCGCGCAGTGCCTCCGGCGCCATGCGGGCCATGATGGACCCCGTTCTGCGCCGGCTGTGGGAGCTGAACACCCCGGCCGTGCTGCTCTCCTACCCGAAGGAGGAGGGCAAGTTCATCGGCGAGGCCAAGCCCCGCTCCCTGCCGCCGGGCCGCGCCCAGCTGGTCACCCGCCGCGACATCCGGCTGATCCAGACCGGCCTGGTCGGCCTCGACTCCTGACAGCCTTGAGAGAGCAGACCTGAATGAACGCCGCTGCCCCCACCGCCGGCGCCGCCACGCCCCGGCTCGCCCCCGGCGGGACCGACCAGTGCCGCATCACCGTGGCCGGCCCCGAACGCCGGGTCGACCTCGCCATCCCGGCGAGCGCGACGGTCGGCGAGCTGCTGCCGGTCATGGTCCGGCACACCGCCGGGCCCGACGCCGCCGACCGGGCGTGGGTGCTGCAACGGCTCGGCGGGGCCGTGCTCGACTTCGGCGCCACCGCCGAATCCCTCGACCTGCACGAGGGCGAGGTGCTGTATCTGAGCCCGCAGAGCACGCCGCTGCCGGAGTTCGACTTCGACGACGTGAGCGTCGGCGTCGCGCACGCGGTCACGGCGCGCGCCGACCGGTGGCGCCCGGCCTTCAGCAGGGTGCTGTTGGCGGCGGTCTCGGCCTTGGCGGCGGCCGCGTTCGCGATCGGTGTCGCCGGAGTTCATACGGTCTCCACGCGGATCACGCTGTACGCGCTGGCCTGCGTGCTGCTCGCGGCCGGGGCCGTGGTGCAGAACCGGCGCGGCACCGACCGGATCGGCCCCACGGTCGTCGGGCTCGGCGCCTGCTGGTTCGCCGCGCTGGCCGGGTTCGCCGCCCGGCACGGGGTCCACGGGCTGTTCACCGTGGACCGCCAGGCCCTGATGATCACCGGCTGCACGGTCGCGGCGGTCGCGATCGGCGTCGCGGTCGGCGGCCGGCTGCCCACCGGCGCGTTCGGCGCGGTGGCCGCGACCGGGGTGTGCGCCGCCGGCGGTGCGGCGCTGGCCACGGCGTTCGGCGCGAGCGCCACGGCGATCGCCGCGATCCTGGCGGTGGTGCTGTTCGCGGCCACGACGGTCAACCTGCGGATCGCGCTGCGCGTGGCCCGGCTGCGGGTCGCGTTGCTTCCACGCACCGCCGAGGAGCTTCAGCAGGACATCGATCCGGTGCCCGAAGCCCAGGTCACGAAGCAGACCGGACGCGCGGTGGCGCATCTGGACGCGCTGTTCATCACCTGCGCGCTGGTGTACGGCGCGGCCTTCGTCCAGTTGGTGCGCCAGCCGGGCTGGGCCGGGGTGACGCTGGCGGCGGCGTTGGGCGTGGCGGTGCTGCTGCGGGCCCGAGGCTTGAACCTGGCCTGGCAGCGCGTGCCGCTGGCGCTGGCCGGGACGGCCGGGCTGGCGCTGGTGGCGCTGAAGGTGATCTCGGGTCTGGGCTCGTCCGGGCGCACGCCGGGCTTGCTGGTGCTGTTGCTGTGCGCCGTCGGGCTGCTGGCCGCCTCCGGCGAGCTGCCCGGACGGCGTCTGCTCCCGATCTGGGGCCAGCTCGCCGACAACCTGGAGCTGCTCAGCTCCCTGGCCCTGCTTCCGTTGCTGCTCCAGGTGTTCCACGTCTATGCCCACTTCCGGGCGCTCATCAAGTAGGGCGGCCGCATGCAGACCCGACGTGACCACATCCAGGCCTACCAGTTCGCCACCGGCCGCCTGGTCCACGCGCTGACCGCCGGCGATCCCGGGACCGGGGAGCAGCCGATGCGGCGTGCCAACCTCGGTGTGGTGCTCGGCCTGGTGAGTGCCGTGCTGCTGTCCGGCGGCGCGGTGGTCTTCGGCCTGATCTCTCCGGCGCCGGACTTCTCCTGGCGTGCTCAGGGCTCGATCATCGTCGACAAGGACACCGGGAGCCGGTACGTGCTGCTCGGCGGGACGCTGCGGCCGGCCGCGAACTACGCCTCGGCGCGGCTGGCCGGCAGTTCCAAGCCGGTGAGCATGGTCGCGCACTCGGCGTTGGCCGGGACGCCGGTCGGGTCGCGGATCGGGATCGCCGGGGCGCCGGAGGGCTTGCCGGCGCCGACCGCGTTGCTGAACGGAGCGTGGGCGCTGTGCTTGGGTCCGGCAGGTGCTGGGTCCGGTGCTGGGTCCGGTGCTGGTTCCGGTGCTGGGCCCGGTGGTGGGTCTGGTGCCGGGTCCGGGCCCGCGTCCGGCGGGACCGTGACCGATCTGGCCCCGGCCGGACGCACCGACCCGGCGCCGCAGCGGCCGATCCTGGTCACGACGGTCGCGGCGGCTTCGAAGACGGCGCTGGGCACGGCCGGGATCGCCGGGGAGTACGTGCTCTGGGGCGCGAAGAAGTACCCGGTGCCCAGCGCCTCGGTGCTGGCGGCGCTGGGGCTCGGCGACCAGGCGCCGGTGCCGGCGGACGCGGCGTGGCTCGCCGTGCTCGACACCGGCGATCCCATCGGCCCGGCGACGATTCCGGGCGCCGGCTCGCGCGGGCCGAAGATCGCCGGGGCGCCGACCACGGTCGGGCAGTTGTTCCAGGCGACGGCGGCGGGGGTCGCGCAGTTCTACGTCCTGCGCACCGACGGTCTGGCGCCGATCACCCGGACCGAGGCGGCGCTGTTCGCCACGGCTCCGGGCTACCATCCGCCGGTCCAGGTCGGGCCCGCCGACATCGCCGCCGCGCCGGCGTCGTCGGACCAGACGCTGCTGCGGCGGTTGCCGGATGTGCTGTCCTCGACTCCTTATACGCCGGACGGTGTGCGGCTGTGCGTGCTCCAACCGGCGCCGCCGATACCGACGTCGGCTTCGCAGCAGAGCATGCCGCCGATCACCTTGGTGACCGAGGCCGACCGGCTGCTGCCGGCGAACACCCCGGTGGAGGTTCCGGCGGGGGCCGGGCTGCTGGCCGAGACGGCGGAGGCGGACCCGCAGACCGGGTCGCCGCGGGTGTTCCTGATCACCGACGCCGGGAAGCGGTTCGAGCTGCAGGGCAGCGATTCGATCGGGGCGCTGGGGTACACCGGGGCCGTCGGGCACGCCGTGCCGGACCCGATCCTCAGCCTGCTGCCGGCCGGGCCCGCGCTCAGCGTCGCCGCGGCCCGTCAGGAGCTGCCGTGGTCCGCGGGCTGAGCACGCGGCGCCGCGGCGGGTCGGCCGCGCTGGCCTGGACGGACCTGGGCGGCGCGGTGCTGCTGCATCCGGTGGCCGGTCCGGATCCGCAGGTGCTCGAACGGTGCGCGGATCTGGCCGCACGGCACGAGCCCACGCTCGTCTTCCTGGACCTGCCGCCGACGGCGGGCGTGCGCGACCGGGGCGCCGTCGCGGCGTGCCTGGCCGATCGGCCCGGGGAGCTGCGGCTGGTGCCGGTCGGGCAGGACCGCACGGCGGCGGCGACGCTGGCCGAATGGCTCTCGCACCTGCTGGGCCGCTCGGTCTCGGCCCCCGACGGCGACGCGACCGAGGTCGCCGACGGCTGGTTCGTCCCGGCCACCGCCGGCGCGGGCTGGACCCGCTACGAACCCGGCCGCATCCCCGTCGCGCACTCCCGCCGACTGCCGACCCCGGCCTGGGAGGGCCGGCCCTTCGCCGAGCCGCGCGAACTCGGCGGCGGCGTACGCGTCGAACCGCTGCCGGCCGGCGCCTGGATCACCGGGCCCGGAGCGCCGCAGGCTGCTGATTCGCTCCGCAAGTGGCTGACCGGCGGCCTGCAGATGGATCCGGGCTACCCGCGGGTCGTGGTCGGCCATCCCGGACCCGCCTCGGTGCCGCTCGCCGCGGTCCAGGACTTCTGGGAGCAGCTCGACGAGCAGACGAAGCCGATGGTGCGCTTCGCCGAGTTCGGCGCGACGGACTCCGCCGATGAACTGGCCGACGGCGCGACGGACCCAGGCGCCGACTCGTTCGGCCAGGCCCTCGCGGACCTGTTCGCCACCCCGGTCGTGGCGGCGACCGGCGTCCCGGTGCTGGCACCGTGGGGCTCGGGCGGCTCGCGGATCCGCGTACTGCTGCCGAACGGCGCGATGCACTGGCGGCCCTATGTCTGGGACCTGCGCTACCTCCCGCGCGCCGAGGGCAAGGCCCAGGACCCCGAACCGGTCGGCTATCGCGCGCCGATCGAAGGCCTGGCCGAGGTCGCCTCGGGCGTGTATGAGTACGCCCCGGACGCAGTCCTGGAGGTGACCCGCAGCGGCCTGTGGATGCGGCCCCCGGAACCACCCCGCGACGCCTCGGCGGTGCGCTCCGCACCGATCGACCCCGGCCGCAGCCGCGTGTTCCATGCCGCGACCGGCACCGCAGCGGTCGCGGAACGCATGCGACGGCTGGCCGCCGAGGTGCTGCCGCGCCTGGAGACCGAGGTGCGCAAGCTCGCCGAGGTGCTGCCCTCGACGGCGGCGATCACGCTGATCCGGGCCGCGGCCGATCCGGCGGCTGCGGGGGCGGTGGCGGCCTGGGAGGCGGAAGAGCAAGAAGCTCTCGAACCGGCGACTGTTGAAGAGCCTGCCGAAGCGCTTCCGACCCTTGGCCTGGTTGCGGGGCCAGCTGTCGCAGATATCGAAGGAGCACCGGTCCCGGCGCTTGCCGAAGCAACTATCGAGGAGTCTTCCGAAGCGGTCCCGGTTCTTGGCTTGGTTGCTGAGCCGGTTGCCGAGACAGTCCCCGAAGTAGCCGCCGCGCCGATCCTCGCGCGCCCGGCCTCCGCCCTGCCGCCGATCGGCCGCTTCAGCCTCGAAAGCGGTCCGCCCACGCTCGACCTCCCACTGCCCGCCCCCGCGGCACCGGCTCCCGTCCTCGCGACCGCCGTCGCGGCTCCGGTCTCGCAGCCCCTTGCCCCAGGCCACACCATCGCCCCGACCGAGGTCGTCGCGCCGCCGGTTCCCGAACCGATCCGCGTGCCGGCCGCGCCGGCACAGCCTCCGGCGCCCAAAACACCCAAAGCGCCCGCCGCCCCTCGCACCGGCGCGCGCGTCCAGCCCGTCCCCAGCGCCGAGACCACGGCCGTCCCGCCGTCGCGCTCCCTGGATCTGGAGCGCCAGTGGCTGCGGCGCAACCTCGGCGGGCAGTACGACGCCACCGTCGGCTCCGTCGCCCGCATCCTGTCGGAGTTCCCCGGGCTGCGCGCGGGTGGTGCGCCGACCGCCGATGTGCTGGTCGACCTGGTCGCGGTGCAGCTCTACCTGGCCGGGCACACCCGGCGCTTCGACGATCTGGTGCGCTCGGCGACCGGTGGGCCGCATGTGCCGCTGGCGCGGTGCATCGCCTCGGGGTTGCGGCGGCTGCCTTCGCATCGGGGGCCGGTGCTGGTGCGGGCGGCGCTGGGGGAGCGGGATGTGCGCTGGTACGGCGGCCGGAAGGTGGTCACCGAGTGGGGGTTCGCGCCCTGCGTCACCGGTGGGCGGCTGCGGTTGCCCGGCGCGGCCGAGGTGCTGATCTGGTCGATGACCGCCCGGCGGACCCATCTGGTCGCCCCCGAGCATCCGGATCAGGTCGTCTTCCTGCCCGGGACCAGTTTCAAGGTGCTCAGTGCCACCACCGAGGACGGTCCGCGGGTGCTGCTGCGGGAGCTGTCCGCGTCCGAGGTCGGCGCCGACGGCCGGATCGAGCCGGGCCGGGTGCCGTTGGACGACGTGGCGCTCGCCGGCCTGGCCGAGGCGGGGGAGCGGTGGCGGCAGGAGGAGTCGTCCGAGGATCTGCCCGAAGCGCTGCACGGACGCTTCGGCAGCCCGCCCGGGCTCATCGTCATCGCCCCGACCGGCTCCGACAAAACAGCGAACACGGCCGCGAACACAGCCGCGACCACAGCCGCGGACGCGACCGAAAACAGAACCGCCACCGCAACCACCAACCGGCCCCCGGCCACCGCACCTGGAGGCACGGCCTCATGACCCGCCAGAAGCTCGTGGTCGCCCCCGACCGCGCCGACGCCTACCCGACCATCGCCGCCGCGCTGCGCCAGGCCCGCGACGGCGCCCTGGTCTCCATCGCCCCGGGCACCTACCCCGAGCAGGTCGTGCTCGACCGGGTCGTCACCCTGGCCGCCGAGCAGGCCGCGGGCAGCGTGCGGATCGAGGGCGGGCCCGAGGGCAGCGCCCTGATCGTGGACGCCGACGCCGTCCAGCTCTCCGGCCTGGTCCTGATCGGCGCCGGGGACCAGGCGCCGGCGGTGGAGGTGCGGCGCGGGGAGGCGGCGTTCGACGACTGCGAGGTCGGCGGCGCGGCGTGGGCCGCGATGCTGGCGCACCACCTCGGGACGCTCGCGGTGCGCGGCTGCCGGGTCACCAACCGCACCGGCGCCGGGATCGTGGTGACCTCCGGCGGCGCCAGCCTGGCCAATATCGTGGAGAACACGGTGATCGAGGACGTCGGCTCCTCGGCGATCGTGGTCGCCGAGACCGGCCGGCTGACCGCCAAGGGCTGCACGGTCACCGGCCCGGTCGGCAACGGGATCGTCGTCAACGGCAACGCGCAGGCCGTCGTCGAGGACTGCGAACTCACCGCGTGCGGCAAGCCCGCGCTGGCCGTCGAGCAGGCCGCCGGCGCGCGCCTGACCGCGGTGCGGGTCAGCGGCGGCGCCGCGCTCGACCTCTACATCGCCTCCCGCGGCGAGGTGGAGGTCACCGGCTGCCGGTTCACCGGCTCCGCCGGCCAGGCCGTCTACGTGGCCGAATCCGCCGCGCCGGTCCTCACCGACTGCACCGTCGCCGACGCCGCCGGGGCGGTCTACGTCACCGGCAAGGCCCGGCCCCGCTTCGACCGCTGGCAGATCACCGGCTGCCCGATCGGCGTCCTGGTCGACGGCGGCAGCGACGGGCTGTTCATCGCCGTGGAGATCCGCGACGCCGCGCAAAGCGCCGTGTTCGCCACCGGCGCGGCCACCGCGCAGTTCGAGGAGCTGACGGTGGTGGCCGACGGTTCCGGGATCCGCGCGCAGGCCGGCGCGGTGCTCCAGGTCCGCGGCGGCGACCTGCGGACGCAAGGGCCCGGCGTGGATCTGTCCGGGGGCGCGAGCGTCGAGCTCGGCCGGGTCGAGATCCGTGCCGCCGACGGCAACGGCCTGATCGCGGTCGAGGACGCGAAGGCCGAGCTGGAATCGTGTGTGCTGCGCGCCTGCGGCCTCACAGCCACCGGTTCGGCCGTCACCGCCCACGACACAGAGTTCTGCGACGCCCCGCGTTCGGCCGTGACGGTGCACGAGGGCGCGACGTTCACCGCGACCGACTGCCGCCTGACCGGTGCCGGCGGCCACGGCCTGGACGTCCAGGACGGAGGCCGCGCCGAGCTGCGGGGCTGCCGCATCGCGGGGAACAAGGACGAGGCCGTCCACGCCCCGGAGGGCGCCGTCGACCTGAGCGACTGCGAGATCCGCGAAGGGCGCGAAGGCGGCGAAGCGCGGAAGTCGCGGCCGGTCCGCCAGGCCGGTGAGATTCGCGAAGTCCGTGAGCTGCCCAAAGACTCCGCCAACTCCGCCGACTCTGCCGACCCCGACGACCCCGACAGCCCCGAGACCCCCAAAGCCCCCGGCCTGGCCCGCCACATCGGCACCGGCCCGTTGGCCGAGCTGGAGGGGCTGGTCGGCCTGACCAACGTCAAGCAGGAGGTCAACGGCCTGATCGACCTGATCAAGATGGCGCAGCGGCGTGAGGAGATGGGCCTGCCCATGCCGCCGATGAGCCGCCACCTGGTCTTCGCCGGCCCTCCCGGCACCGGCAAGACCACCGTCGCCCGCATCTACGGCGCGGTCCTGGCCGAGCTCGGCGTGCTGCCGCGCGGCCACATGATCGAGGTCGCCCGCGCCGACCTGGTCGCCCAGTACGTCGGCGCGACCGCGATCAAGACCACCGAGGTGGTGACCAAGGCGCTGGGCGGCGTGCTGTTCATCGACGAGGCCTACACCCTGACCAACCAGTCCAAGGGCGCCGGCCCCGACTTCGGCCGCGAGGCGGTCGAGACCCTGATGAAGATGATGGAGGACCACCGCAACGAGCTGGTGGTCATCGCGGCCGGGTACTCCGAGCACATGGAGCAGTTCCTGAGCTCCAACCCCGGTATGGCCTCGCGCTTCTCGCGCACGATCGAGTTCCCGAACTACAGCGTCGCCGAGCTCGTCACGATCGTGCGCGGCATGTGCGCCGCGCACCGGTACGACCTCGGCGACGACACGCTCGCCGCGCTCACGCGCTACTTCGAGCAGGCCCCCAAGGGCCCGACGTTCGGCAACGGCCGCGTCGCGCGCAAGGTCTTCGAGGAGATGGTCGGCAACCAGGCCACCCGGCTGGCCTCGCACCCCGAGGCGCACGACTCCGACCTGAGCCGCTTCACCGCGGCCGACCTCGGCGCGGCAGCCGCCAGCGGTGGAGAGGCGGGGCTGCGCGACGGCTTCGACGACACCCCCGGCATGCGCCGCCTGGCCGCGCTGGCCGGGCTGGACCAGGTGCGCGAAGCCCTGCGGGCCCGGCTGGCCGGACTGGTCCGGCTGCGCGACAGCGGCCAGCCCACCACGGGCCTGGCCAACCTGGTGCTGGAGGGACGCCCCGGCTCCGGGCGCGGAGCTGTCGCCCGCATCTACGCACACTGTCTGGCCGACCTCGGCCTGATCCGCTCCCGCGCGGTGCACGAGGCCGCCCTCAGCGAGTTCCCGGCACGCTGGGCCGGCCAGCCGGCGTTCTTCGCCCGGTCGGTGTTCGCCGAGGCCGAGGCCGGAGTGCTGCTGCTGCGGCTGGACGACGCGTTCGCCGCGTCCGGCGAGCAGGCCCGCGCCGCCGTGCTGGAGGCCCTGCCGCGGGCCGTCGCCGACCACCCCGGGGTGGCGGTGGTGCTGGCCGTCGAGCCGGAGCACGCCGCCGATCTGCTGCGCGGCCGCGCCGATCTGCTCGACTGCTTCGCCGAGTCGCTGGTCCTGGCCGACTACTCCCCGCCCGACCTGGCTCTGCTCAGCGCGCGCCATCTGGCCCGGCGCGGATACCAGATCGGGGAGGCCGGGATGACGGCGCTGGCCGAGTGCTTCGCCGACACACCCGCCGACACCGGGGTGCCCGAGGCCTTCGCGCTGGCCGCGCGGGTCGGGGATCTGGCGCGATCGCCGGTCCTGGAACCCGAGGACGTGTGGCGGGCCGTTGAGCACATGTCCGAGCGCCGGCCGGAGTTGGTGTCCTGATGCCCGGACAGACCGAGATGCCGGAGAACCTTGAATTGCCCGAGGGCAGCGGGGACGACTCGCTGCCGTTGATCGCCTACCGCGTCTCGCGCACCCACCTGGACATCACGGCCGCCCCGATCCGCCGGGAGTGGATGGACGCGACCAGCGAGCGCTTCGTCAACCGCTGCCTGCCGCTGCTGATCGCCAACCAGTCCGGCTGGTGGCTGATCAACTCGGAGACCTTCGTCGCCCGCTGGGACGGCGGGGACAACGTCTCCAGCCTGCACATCGAGTACGAGGGCGTGGCCCGGCACCACGAGGCCTCCAGCCACTTCGGGTACGGCATCGTCACCTGGCGGGTTCCGGCGCTCATCCGCACCCCGCCGGGCTGGAACCTGCTGGTGCGCGGCCCGGCCAACCTGTCCAAGGACGGCGCCTGGCCGCTGGAGGGCGTGGTCGAGACCGACTGGGCGGTCGCCACGTTCACCATGAACTGGAAGCTCACCCGGCCCGACGCCGACATCGAGTTCCGGGCCGGGGAACCGTTCGCGATGATCGTCCCGCAGCGCCGGGGCGACCTGGAGCTCTTCGAACCGACGCGGGTCCCGATGGAGGCCATGCCCGAGGAGTCCGCCTACCGGGCCTGGACCGCGAGCCGCTTCGACTTCCTCGTCGGCCGCGAGCTGCCCGGCGCCGATCCGAACGGGCCGCAGTGGCAGCGCGACTACATGGCCGGGACCGCGCCGGAGGGCGGGCGCTTCCCCGAGCACCAGCGCCGGCTGCGGCTGCGGGAGTTCACGCCGGAGCCCGTCGGCGCCGCCGAGCCGCCGCCGGCGCCGTCCTGCGGAAGGCCGCCCGTGCCGCACGGCGACCGGTGACCGCTTGGGCAGGGCTCCATGGTGAGTCGGGCACGGCTGCCCGCAACCCGTGGTCCCCGCCCCGGCGCGCGCCCGACCATGAACTCGGCAAGCGGCCCGCAGGCCGCGTCCCTCCACAGGAAGGAGGCCCCGTGTCCACCCCGACCACGGGCTCCGCGAACACCTCCGTCGACGTCCAGGGCATGGTCTCGGCCCAGCAGGACTTCCAGAACGCCCTCGACCAGGTCAACACGGCCTTCCAGGACATGTCCGAAGAGCAGTCGACGCTGATGGCGAACTGGACCGGCGAGGCCGCCTCGACCTTCGGCCGGGCCCTGGCGGCCTACCTGGACGACCTGGGCATCGTGCAGAAGCAGCTGGCCGGCATGTGCGAGAAGCTCTCGTCCCACACCGGCGTCTACACCAACACCCACGAGCAGTCTTCCGAGATGGCCTCCGCCTTCATGCAGGGCCTGCCCGGCCTGCAGGGCCTGTGAGCCCGGCGCCCGACACCGAAAGGTACTGATCCATGGCCACGTACACGGTCAACATGAGCAACGTCCAGGAGGTCGCCGCGCAGATGGGCGTGATCTCCCAGCACATCCAGCAGCTGCTCTCCGAGCTCGACGACGGCTCGAAGATGCACCTGGCGCAGTGGACGTCGGACTCCCAGCAGGCGTACTACGCCGCCAAGGCCGTCTGGGACGCCAAGGCCGCCGACATGGCGGTGCAGGCCGGCAACGCCATGAACTCGCTGAGCAACATCAACGACGCCTACGCCAACGCCGAGTACCAGGGGCTCGGCCTCTGGGAGCAGTGAGCCGTGAGCGATCCCACCAGCGACATGAACTGGTTGTCCCCGGACGGCCAGTACCTGTATGACTACACCGATAAGACCTGGTACGCGAACACGTACGAGCCAGGGTTCGGCGACTCCGGCGGCTACTACGACTGGGAGAAGTGCGATCCCCCCAAGGGGCTCAACCCTCCGAACCTGCAGTGGTCGCCGAACGACGCCAACCGGCCGCCGCCGTCCTCGCTGCCGAAGGGGACCGGCCCCAACCCGCCGAAGATCCCCGGCGGCAAGACGAACTCCAGCACCACCTCGGTCGACACGCCGTCGCTGGACGCGTTCGCGGTCAACATCAAATCCCTGCAGGACCCGGTCAACAACCTGGTGACGACGCTCAAGAAGATGACCCCGGTGCAGCCGGGCGCCTTCTACCACGCCGACGCGATCCGCACGAACATCAGCGGCGACAACGGCGACGGCGGCATCCAGGCCAAGTACCACACGGCCCTGAGCGACCTGGGCAACGGCCTGATCAGCGTGCACAACGCCGTGAGCGCGCTGACCCTGAAGTACAAGACCACGGAGGAGGCCAACAAGGCCGACGCCGGGGACGTCCAGAAGGCCTTCAACGGGGCCCAGGGGTACTTCAGCGGGGTGGTGAGCGACACCGGCGGCAGCGGCAGCCCGCCGGGCGGCAGCTGAGCGGTACCGGACAGACCGGGCCGCGGCACGCCGCGCCGGATGGTCGGGCACGGTGTGCCGCGGCCCTGGCGCGGCGGCAGGGACAGCGGAGTGAGAGACGGAAGGGTATGGGCGACAGCAGCAACAGCGAGACCAGCGGCGGCGGGTTCGTCGAGGGCCCCAACGGGGGGTTGTTCGGCAACCCCGCGACCCACGGGTCCAAGAACGACTACGCCGGCTGGGACTGGCACCAGATCGAGGCCGCCATCCTCGGCGGCTCCGAGCTGCCGCCGGGCGACACCGACGCCCAGTCGCGGGCTCAGGGCATCGCCGATCCGCAGACCCTCATCGACGCCGGCTACGACTTCTACAACGTCCAGGCGACGCTGCAGATGGTCGGGCAGAGCATCATCGACCAGGCGAACGCGCTGGCCGGCACTAACGGCCCGTGGACCGGGGCGGCCGCCGACGCGTTCCTGACCGCGATGACGACGTTCTCCAACCAGGTGCTGGCCGTCGCGCAGTCCCTGGCCGGCGGGCCGACCGGGGCCGACTCGGTCCCGAACCAGCTGGTGAACAACGGCAATTATCTGAGCTGGGCCCAGTCGCAGATGTCGTCGATCGACAACTACTACGCGAACGCCGCGCTGAACATGCAGCCGCCGGCCTCGGTGGTCAACGGCCTGGTGATGATCCACGAGAAGCCCGAGCTGGTCAAGATGATGACCAGCGACATGCGCAAGGTCCTGACCGACCTGGCCGCCGACTACCAGGTGACGATCGACGGCGTGCACGCGCCGCCGCCGGTCAACGACCCCACGAAGCAGCCGCCGATCTCGCCCCCGCCGCAGGTTCCGCCGCCGCCCCAGGTACCCCCGCCGCCGCAGGTACCGCCGCCTCCGAAGGTTCCGCCGCCGCCCCAAGTGCCGCCGCCTCCGCAGGTGCCTCCGCCGGCGAAGGTGCCCCCGCCGCCCCAGGTACCGCCGCCGGCCAAGGTGCCGCCGCCGGGGGAGACCGTGCCGCCTCCGATGAAGGTGCCGCCGCCGGGCTCCGTGGTGCCGCCGCCGTTGCAGTCGAAGGCGATCGCGCCGCCTCCGGGATCGGTCGTGCCGCCTCCGGGTTCGGTCGTGCCGCCTCCGCTTCAGACGAAGGCGATCGCGCCGCCCCCGGGATCGGTCGTGCCACCGCCGGGCTCGGTCGTGCCGCCGCCGGACGGGGTTTCCGTGCCCCCGGCGAAGGTCGTGCCGCCGCCGGGCGATTCCACCGGGTCCAATTCGGGCGCCGGCAACCAGCTGCCGCCTCCGCTCTCGGTCGTGCCGCCGCCGGTGAAGAGCGTCGGCCCGGACGGCGTGCCGTTGCCGGTGACCACCAACCGGAGCCTCCCGAACCCGGAGAACCTGCCGGAGGACCGGGTTTCCGGCGTGCACGCGCCCGGGACGCTGGATCCGAACATGGACTCGGTGCTGAACCCGGGCAACGCGCTGAAGGGGAACGGGAACAACAACGGGGTCGGGGCGGACGGACTGCCCAAGGACCTGTCGCTGACCAAGCCTCCTGTCACCAGTCCGCTGAGCCCTCCGCTGGACGTGCCGTTGCAGAGCACCGGTCCGGATTCCACCGATCGCAACGCCGGCGGTATGCCGATGATGCCGCCGATGGGCGGGGGAAACGGTTCGCAGAACAAGGACGAGCGTCCGGACGCCTCGGGCCTGCTGCGGTCGTCGATCGCGCCGTGGCTGGAGTCCGCGCCGCCCGGGTCCGTGAACGAGCCCGGGTCGGAGCTCGGGGCGCCCAAGGGCGGCCTGGGGTTGAACGACGCCACGGGCCGGGTTCCAGCCGGGCCGGTCGAGACCGGTCCGCTGACGGAGTCCGAGCTGCCCAACGGGCTGAACGAGTCCGGGCTGCCCACGGAGGAGTCCCTGACCGGCAGCGGTCCGGGCTCCGGCGAGGGCGGGATGCCGATGATGCCGCCGATGGGCGGGCAGAACGGTTCGCAGAACAAGGACGAGCGTCCGGATGCCGCCGGGCTGCTGCGCGAGGGCGCGGCACCGTGGCTGGAGTCGGCGGCGCCGGGTTCGGTGAAGGAGCCGGGTGCCGAGGGCGGGGCGCCTTCCGGCGGGCTGGGCCTGAACGGCTTGAATGGCTTGAAGGGCTTGCAGGACGGCCCGCTGACGGAGTCCGCGCTTCCGACTGAAGGCCTGCCGAACGAATCCGGTTTGCCCGGCGAGGAATCTTTGACCGGCAGCGGTCCGGGCGCGGGCGAGCCCGGCATGCCGATGATGCCGCCGGGTTCCGGCGCCGGATCGCAGAACTCGAATACCGAGCGCTCTGATTCCTCGGGGCTGCTCGGCGGGGTTCAGGAGCCGTGGTCCGGCGACGGGGTCGAGGCGGTCGCCGGCGAGGCGGGTTCGCAGGACGGGACCGTCGCCGGGGGAGTGGGGCTCACCGGATGGCTCCCCGGTGCGGTGAGCGCGGGCGAGGGCGAGACGGAGCCCATGGAGGAGCCGAAGGAGAAGGCCAAGGAGAAGGCTGCGCCCAAGTCCGGTCCGGCGCCCGACATCGTCCCGGTCCTTGGCCAGCCCGCCGGCGGCGAGGACCACAGCTCCTGGGAGGTCGGCGCCTCGGCCGCCTCGGCGCTGCTGGGACTCAGCGGTCTGCTTCGAAGCGGCGACCCCGACGATCGCGAGATCGACGCCCGCATCATCTCCTCCGAGACCGACGCCTGGATCGACGACGACCCGCCGGTCGCCCCGCCGGAGGGCGAACCCGAGATGGCCACCTGGCGCCGGACCGCCGGCGGCGCGGCGCCGGTCACCGCGAGCCGTGGTCAGGACCTGCGCTCGGGCCGCTTCCCGCGTGGGTACGTGCCGCCTGCCCCGCCGGAGGAGGAAGACGAACTCCTGGAGGGGGAAGACGAGGAATCGGAGGAGGACGCCGGCACCGTCGCGGCGAAGCTGCTGACTCAGGACTCGTCGACGTGGGGCCGGGGCAACGGCCGCCGCACCGACGACCTGAGCTCGCTGGAGTGAGCGGCGCGACCGGAAAAGGAAGACGGTGATGTCTGTTCGGGCAAGGCGTGCTCCGGGACCGTGATCGGTCCCGGAGCGCGTCCTAGCGTGGGAGCCATGAGCAGCCTGCCCTTCGACAGCGAGCTCGAAGCGCTGATGGCCGAGTACCGCAAGCGCCGGGCCCGCACCGCCGAGCTCCAGCGGCAGATCCGTGAGATCTCCGGTACCGCCGTCACGCCGCGCCAGACGGTCAAGGTGAAGGTCGACGCCCAGGGCGGCCTGCTCGCGCTGGAGTTCCCGACCGGCGCGTACAAGCGGATGGCGCCCAACGAGCTGGCCGAGGCCGTCATGGCGGCCGTCGCCGAGGCCAAGGGCAAGGCGCTGGAGGCCCTGAGCGAGCTCATGCAGCCGGAGCTGCCGCGCGGCATGAACGTCGCGGACCTGCTGCAGGGCCGGGCCGACATGACCAAGGCGCTGCCCGACGAGCCGCCGATGCCCGAGGCCGTGCGCGAGTACATCGACTCCGGCCGGATGCCGGGACGAGCAGCGGGAGGCGGCGATGGGTGAGGCAGCGACGGGTGGGGCAGCAATGATCGAGGTCCGCGATGAGTGAGGTCTGGGTCGACACCGACCACATGGGGACGGTGATCCCGCAGGTCGAGCACCTGAGCGACCAGACCAAGGGCGTGCATACCGGCCTGGTCGGCCAGCTCGCCCCGCTGTCGAACGCCGCGGGCACCGACGACGCCGCCGCGAAGGCGTTCTACGAGTCCTACAACCCCACGCGGGACATGGTGCTCGGCGCGCTGCTGGACTTCTGCACGATCGCCGACGGCATGGTCACCGGCATCCACACCATGGTGCGGGGCTATGAGTCCACCGAGGAGAACAACACCGTGCCGCACTTCGGCAGCGACAACCCGCCGCCGGACAAGCCCGGGGGCCACACGAAGCCGTGAGCATCCAGATCCCCCCGGAGCTGAACTGGGTGGTGGAGATCGCCGCCGGCCAGTCCTGGCCCCAGGGTGACGAGGACCAGCTCAGCGAGCAGGGCGACGTCTGGTACAACGCCCGGGACCAGCTCTCGACGGTGAACGCCCAGATCGCGCCGATGGCCGCCGGCCTGTCCGACAGCCTCAGCGGACCGGCCGCCGAGCAGTTCGGCTCCTTCGTCAAGCAGCTGAACGACACCATGCCGCTCCTGGTCGACACCACCGGCCAGCTCGGCGGCATGTCGAAGGACACCGCCGTCCAGGTCCAGTACTCCAAGCTGATGATCCTGGCCCAGCTGATGTGGATGGCCGAGCAGATCATCGAGTGGTCCAGCACGATCTGGGGCCTGGCCGTGGTCCCGGAGATCGAAGCCGTCGGCCGCCTGGTGATCCAGCAGATCGCCAAACGCTTCGCGATGTCGGTCATCTCCGCGACCGCCATCCAGACCGGCATGGACGTCCTGGTCCAGGCCTTCCAGATGTTCATCCTGAAGGACCGCGACCACTGGGACACCTCCAGCACCATCGGCGCGGTGGAGATGGGAGCCCTGGCCGGCGGCGTCGGCGGAGCCCTGCACGAGGTGGCGCACATCGTCGCCCCGGACCTGACCAAGGACCTCGGCGGCAAGCTGATCCTGGCGGGCGTCACCGGCGTGACGGTCGCCGGCATCTCCAACGGCGCCTTCGGCGCGAACCAGGACCTGGGCCTGGCCTTCGCCTCGGGAGCAGCCGGCAGCATGTTCGCCGGCCGCGGCGGCAAAGGCGGCAAGGAACCGCCGAAGGAGCCGCCGATCGACACCAGCGCCCTGGCGAAGCTGGCGGCGCTGGCGCATGAGATCAAGGAGCCCGGGCCGGGGCTGGAAGGTGTGACGGATAACAGGCCCCTAGGTGGCGGCGATAACCGCAGCGACGACAACCCTGGCGGCAACGACAATCGCGGCGGCGGAGGTGGACTGCCGGGCTTCGAGCCGGAGCCGGTGCGGAGGACGGCGGAGCCGCCTGAGCATGTTGAGCCGGAGCCGGAGCCGGGGCCGGTCGAGCGGGTTGAACCGGTCGAGCCTGTGCCGGTTGAACCCGGGCCGGTCGAGCCCGCGCCGGTCGACAGGGAGGTGCCGGAGCCGGTCGTGGGACCGGAACCGGTGGCGCGGGTGGACGAGCCGCTGCCGGATACGGAGGTGCGGCAGGAGGCTGAGGAGCCGCTGCCGGACCCTGAAGTTCGGCAGGAGGCTGAGGAACAGCCGGCTGAGGTGCCGCCGACATCGGTGGTGCGGCAGCAATCCGAGGTACCTCCACCCGCCTCTGATGTTCGGCAGCAGTCGGAGGAGCCGCCGCCTGCTCCTGAAGTTCATGAGCAGCAATCCGCGGTACCTCCGGCCTCCGAGGTGCGCCAGCAGCCGCAGGCCACTGAGGTTCGCCAGCAGCCTGCGCAGCCCCCGGCGGCCACTCAGCATCAGAGCACCCAGCATCAGAGCACCACGCCGGTCACCAACCCGCCGGTCGTCCACTCCACCGAGCCGGCCCCGCTGCCCGTCAGCTCCAACAGGTCCGGCGCCCCGTCCAGCTATCGTTTCCCGCCACCGGCCGCCGATCCGCACACCTGGACCTCCCGTCCGGAGTCGGCGTCTCAGCACATCGACACGTTCGACAACGCCACCCACGCCGCGTCCTTCCTGTCCCACTACGGCTCCGGCCATGGCGGCACCCTTCATCTCCAGGACGAGTCCGCGCCCGGTGCCGCCGACCAGGCACGCGCGGCGCGTTCCCTCATCCCCGACGCCAACGGTCGGCTCACGGTCGCGGCGCACGGGGACTCCGGCAGCGTCACCGTGGGCGGCCACGAACTCGGGCCGAAGGCCTTCGCCCAACTGATCCGCGAGCACCCGGACTTCGAGCAGATCCAGCAGTCCGGTCTGCGCCTGATCATCTGCGACACCGGCGCCACCCCGGCCGACGGCCAGCACGCGTACGCCCAGCAGGTCGCAACCGAGCTCGGCATCCACGTGGCGGCGCCCGACAACAAGGTCTGGACCTCCCACGACGGCGTGGCGATGGTCGCCGCACCGGACCCGCTGCGCCCCGGCTTCCCGAAGTACGGCTCGCAGGGCGCCTTCCACGACTTCGCACCGGCGCCCGACCACGCCCCCGCGATCGAGCGAACCTCCGAGCCGACCGGCCAGGTGCCGGAGCCGGCGCGCAACACCCCGCCCGCGGTGAACCGGATCTCCGAGCCGCCGAGCCAGAGCCAGAGCCGGAGTCAGAGCCAGAGTCAGAGCCAGAGTCAGAGCCAGAGCCGGAGTCAGAGCCGGAGTCAGGCGAGCGATCACCTGGCCACTGAGCCCGCGCCTCGGCGTCAGCCCGGGACCGAACCCCAGTCGCAACCCCAGCGCCAGCCCGGTGGCCACCAGCCCACCGAGCCCGCGCCCCAACTCCCCAGCCACCAGCCGAATCATCAGATCACCGATCCGGCGACCAAGCAGGCGCCTCCGCCCGCCGGGGCACACCAGCCCCCCACCCTCCCCGACACCACCCACCACCCCGCCGAAGCGGCCCTCACCGACAGCGCCGGGCACCCCCGCTGGCAGAGCGATGTCGTCCAATGGTCCCGGCCCTACGAACCGGCCGTGCGCGACGAGAACAATGCCCTGACCGACCCCCTCGTCCCCTGGTACAACCGCCCCGGCGCGGCCGGCGGCACCCATGCGCTCGGCGACATGTCCGTCGTCAACACCGACCGGCCGCACGATCCGGCCGCGCAGAGCCACACCCTGCTGGAGAACGTCAAGACCGCTCGCCTCACCAACGCCGCCGGCGCCGACACCGGTGCTGTCGGCAGCCACATCACTCCGCGCCTGGCGCGCGACTTCGAGCACGAAGTCGCCAAGGCCCTGGAGACCACCGATCCCCGGGAGTGGGAGAAGCACCTGCGCTCCGGCATCACCGTCGGTGACGGCGACACCGTCCTGCGCGCCCGCTTCCGCCTCACCGGCGGGGCCGAGGCGCCGGTGGCTCGCGATCCCGATCCGGTGCTGCGCGAGTTCCTGTCCAAGTACGGCGACATCGCGCAGGACCAGACCGATGTCGTGGACACCTCACGCGGCATGGGTTTCCTGGCCGAGTACATGAAGACCTTCGTCTCCAAGCTCTCCAGTCTGACGATCATGGTGCGCCCGGGTGTCAGCGTCACCTCCAAGACCATGCACGGCCTTGCCCACGAGGTGCAGCTCGGCAGCCGGGCCACCAACGGCGCCCGGGTCGGTGTCACGCACCAGGTCCGCATCGAGGTCGAGGCGCACACCGCGGCCGGGCACACCGCCGCCGCGACCCATGACGTCACCGGCAAGAACGTCACCGCCGCCTATCCCGCCGCGTACGGCGCCGGCACCCCCGACGGTGCGAACGTCATCCACGCCACCGACCCCAAGGCGATGGAGCGCTACGACTACACCCTCGGCGCCCTGGACACCAAGCCGCTGGAGGACGCCTACCTCAAGGCCCTGATCGGCCCCGGCAAGGTCGCCCCGCACCGGGCCGCCGAGGTCGTGCACGGCGCCGCCGAGGAGGTCCTGGACGAGAAGTCGTTCCGCGACCGCGCGCAGGCCGCCTTCACCGACTCCCTGCCGGCCAACTTCGTGCGCACGAAGGGCTTCGCCGGATACACCGGGCTCAAGGCCGAGCTGGTCTCCGTGGAGCGCGTCGGCAGCACCAAGGACGGCGGCATCCGCAACGACATCGCCGAGACCGTGACCATCAAGCACACCACGGAACACGGCCAGGGCGTCGGGATCAGGGTCGGCCCGGAGTTCGGCTTCGTCGAGGGCGTCACGGCGACCGTCGACGCCTTCAGCGGCGGCATGGCCTCCAAGCACGCCCGCGGCAACCAGGTCCAGGGCCAGGCCAAGACCGCCGTCACCCACGACGGCGACAAGGTCAGGTACAAGGCGGTCTTCCGCGTCACCGGCCGGGTCGACGCCGACCGCCGCATCCAGTCCGACCTCAGCCGCTCCCCGGCGGTCGTGAACTTCCACTCCGACGTCACCGGCGAGCTCATGGTGCCCGAGCACCAGGCCGCCGCCTTCGAACGCGACATCGTCCGCACCGCCACCCCGGCCCCGGTGCCGCACCGCGAACCGGTGACCGCCGCGGGCGCGCGCCGGGCCATGAACCGGACCGGCGGCGCGCCGACCCGCACCCCGGGCCTGAACAAGATCACCGCGGTGAACCACCCGAAGACCTACCAGAAGCTGGTGAAGCTGAACGCGGCCGTGCAGTCCCGCCCCTCGCCCTTCCCGCACAACGGCCTGCGCGACAGCACCGACAACCGCGTGCTCTACCAGCATCTGCGGACCTCCGGCGGCCAGGCCGCGGTGCACGTCCGGCCCGGCCACACCTTCACCGAGGCCGAACTCGCCCACATCCACACCGTGCAGAACGGCCACGGGGTCCGCGTCTTCGAAGTCCCGGCCGATCCGCACGGCCAGCCCCGCGAGCTCACCGTCACCCACAACCCGCCGCCGGCTCCGCTGCCCGACGGGTCGATCCCGCTCGGCCCGCATCTGCCGCGCTACACCACCGGCTGGGCCGCCTCCGACCACGCCGCCGCCTTCTCCCAGCCCCGCGGCTACCACCTGGACGACCACGGTGTCACCGACGGCTGGAGCGACAAGGGTTTCTCGCAGCCGAACCCCTCCCGGGTCACGCCGCCCCCGGCCCGTGTCGCGCCGCCGGTGGAGAGCATCCACACCGTCGCCGACCTCGGCTCCCGGGGCGCGCCGCCGGCAGCACCGCCCCGGGATCTCGGCCTGGTCGCCCCGGCGCGTCCCGGCGGCGCGTTGCAGACCTCGCTGAACAGGGTGCGCACCAACGACCGCGTCACCGTCACGAACCTGCCCTCGGAGCACGACATCCTCGGCAGCCCGCACCTCCCGGACGAGGGCTACGTCGTGAACCCCGCCGGCCACGTGGTCTGGGGCTGGCGCGGTGGCGGCCCGCACACCTGGGGCGCCGACGACGCCGGAAGCCACGCCGCGCTGGTCGACCTGACCCGCCAGGCCGGCCGCACCGGCCTGCAACTGGTCGTGCCGCGCGGCAGCCGGTTCGAGACCGACCTGCGCAACGCCGCGACCGCGCTGCGCCCGAACGACGACTGGCACACCGACCAGCAGGCCCTCAACGACCGCCGGGACCTGCAGAACCGGATCAGCACCGCGCGCGAGAACGACGGCGCGGGCCTGGACCGCCTGCCGCATGACGACCTGCTCAAGATGCTGGTCTCGGACCGCTCGGTCCGCATCGTCGACGAGCACGGCATCGCCTCGCACGACCTCAACACCCGCGAGACGGTCCGCGAGGTCGCCGACGTCGACGACACCGGGAACCAGATCGGCCGGCACACCGAGGTGGTCTCGGACAAGTACGTCGACACCTCGCTGAAGCTCGGCGAGGAGCGCGCGATCCGGACCTCCGACGGCGCGCCGCTGCGGACCGTGACGTGGAAGGACGACGGGACACAGGCCCCTCACGTGCGCCGCGCCGTCCACGAGTCCGACCCGGAGAAGGAGACTCCTGAGCTGGTCGCCGGCGTCGGCCTGGGCAGCGCGGCGGTGAAGGAGCTGCCGCGCAGCGAGCAGATCCACGCGACCGCGCGCGGGATGATCACAGACCTGTCCTCCAACTACAAGGGCATGCGCCGGGGTCTGGCCTCCAACGACCCCAAAGCCACCTCGCGCCACGACAACCACGCGGCGCGGCTGCGCTACCGCGCCGACAAGCAACTCCAGCTCTCCCTGGGCACGCCCAAGCTGCGCGGCGCGCGCGGCCGCGGCTTCGACGCCGGGCACCAGGACGAGATCACCTACCGGGGCCGCAAGTACCAGATCTCCGTCGAGCAGGTGATGCTGAACCGCCCGCACGGCGACATCCCCTCCGAAGCCGACGTGGCGATCGACCACCAGACCAAGGGCACGCGGGGCAGCGGCACCACGACCAAGCGCTCTTGGACGGTCGGCACCGGCGGCGGCATCGCCGGCCGCGTCGAGCTCCCGCACGGCGGCGCGATCGACATCGGCGACTTCAGCGGCGGGGTGTCCGGGGGCAAGACGCACGCCGAGTCCGACGGCTCCGCCTCCAAGAACTACTCCCGGCTGCGCGCGCCGAAGGGCGAGGCGTTCCGGCCCGAGTACGGGGCCCGGTACCAGGTCACGGTCACCGAGACCAAGTCCCGCTTCGGGTTCACCTCCCAGCGCACGGTCAGCCGCATCATCGAAGGGGACGGCGCCACCGTTCCGGCGCTGGTGCCGAAAGTACTGCGGCCGAAAGCGGAGGACGCCGCCAAGCCGGCCTACACGCAGGCGCACAAGGCGGTCGCGGCGAACATCGGGCGTACCAGCGTCCTGACTCGCACCGAATATCAGGACCTGAAGAGCCACCCGGACGTCATCGACTTCGGCAAGTCCGGCACCGACGGCCTGCACGCGACCTTCGCCGGACTGGACAAGGCGGTGCGCTCCTCCGCCGACTTCGTGATCTCCCAGGCCCGGGCTCAGCACCCTGAGATTCCGGCCTCGGCGTGGAAGCACCCCACATACGTCGCCGAGGTGGAACGAGCCCTGTCGGAGGGCTTCCTGCGCTCCAACCAGCCCCGGCTGCTCGGCGACAGCGGCATCCCGATCCCGTTGCCCAAGGAGTTCCACTGGGGCCCCGGCCTGCCGAACTACGAGCGCTCGTTCACGGTGAAGGGGTTCTTCCTGCGGGCCGACCCGGCGGCCGGCCACGAGGCGCCCGATGCCGCGAACGAGAGCTACGCCGAGCACGACCTGAAGCAGACCGACAACGACACCACGCACGTGAACTACAAGGTCTCCGGCGCGATCGGCGGGGCCTACCGGCACAACGTCGAGGACGCCGCAGCCGCCGGAGGCAAGGACGAGACCTCCGACCCCAGCGGGAGCGACCCCGGCGACGGCCAGCACGCCTCGACGACCAAGCGCGGCGTGGCCGACCAGGTCGGCGCCTCGATCGGGGTCGAGGCCTCCGGGACCATCAAGAGCCACACCGACTCCACGACCAAGGGCAGCATCGACGTCTCGCTGCTGACGGAGAACACCGGCCAGCAGTTCAGCCGGGCGCACCTGGTCCTGGAGGTCACCTCGAACCGGCAGCCGGTCGACGCCGGGATGATCAACGGGTTCCTGGGCCGGCACCTGCGCAAGTCCGCGTACGACAGCACGCCGCAGTTCCACCACCTGCTCATCGAGCACGCCGCCGAGCTGTCGATGAGCACGACGCTGCACCACGACGTCAGCACCCTGCACGGCGATCCGCACGCCAACCCGCCGGTGCCGCCGGCGCCGACGCACCTGGACCCGCCGCCCAAGGCGGAGCAGCCGCTGCACCTGACCCGGTACGGCGCGGCCATGGCGGCCGGTTTCGCCACCCACTTCGACGACCACAGCGCGGTGTTCGAGGAGAGCGGGCCCAAGCATCCCGGGGGAGCGGTGCCGCTGCCGGCCGGCGGCGGCATCCTCGGCGCGATCAAGCACGGCCTGCAGACCACCGGCTCGGTGGGCGACGAGCACCTGACCGACGCCTCGGACATCTGGCGGTCGATCTCGCACAAGTACGACCCCGGCGAGCTGAAGACCCACCCGGACGACCTGTTCGACACCGGCGTGGTCCACCGTTCGGAGTTCCCCGGCCCGGCCGGCAGCACCACGCAGGTCACGGTGCGGGTCACCGCCGAGCGCGTCGACACCGACCACGTCCGCTCCCGGGACCGCGGGGCCGTCACCTTCGGCGGGCAGTCGCTGAAGCAGCACGGCTCGCAGAAGAACTCGGCGCACGACTTCTCGGTGACCGGCAAGGTCGAGGGGCAGTTCACCAAGGACGGCCACAGCGGCGGCCAGACCGACCTGGGGATCAAGTGGTCGACCGGGGTGGAGAAGTCGACCGGTACGCAGGCCGTGATCCGCGACATCCGCCGGACCTCGGCGGCGGTCCGGGCCAAGGGCGGCGATGCCCCGGAGCGTAAGGAGAACGAGAGCGCCGAGGAGACCAAGATCCGCGAGGAGCGCACCCCGACCTCCGGCGAGGGCGAGGAGTTCGCGCACCAGCTGAACCTGAAGATCGAGATCTACGTCGGCCACGAGATCCCCGAGCCGCTGGCCCGCATTCCCAACACCAGCGTCTCGCGGACTCCGCCGACCCCGGCGGTCACGCTGCGGACCGCGCCCGGCTCGCACATCACGATGCGCAACGTGGTGCCGCACCACTTCGCCGACGAGGGCCCGCCGCCCCCGCCGGCCCGTGCCGCCCCCGCGCCGCCGCGCCAGCCCGCCGTCCGCGCCGCCGGGCCGGGCGAGCGGACCAAGCCCAGCACGCTCGACCACGAACTCGCCGAGCATCTGCAGGGCCTGAGCTTTCCGGACCTGGGCCACGTCGCGGCCTGGGCTCCGGCCGTGACCCTGCCGCGCGCCAAGGCCGCGCCCTACATGGACGGCAGCGGCGCGGGGCTCGGCGGCACGCCGGCGCCGCCGCACCTGGGCCGCTACGCCCTGCACAACGACCTGGGCATCCGGCTGAACACCTCGCTGGCCAACCGCAACGTCCGCGACAACTCCGGAGATCTGTTCCGCGGCGAGTTCGGGCTGCCCTCGCCGCACGGCGAGCCGGCGAAGCTGGGCGCGCAGGTCGAGGGGGTGATCAGGCCGCTGGGCAAGCCGGCCAAGTACAACGGCATGACCTTCACCGAGCGCGCCGACGAGCCCACCTTCAGCGAGAGCAAGGGCAGCGGCTGGTCCGCCGACCTGTCGATGGGCGGCAAGACCAACGACGGCGCGGGGGTCCCCGGCGGGGACGCCGACCGCCGCCGGGGCGTGGAGACCGAGGCCAACATCGGCGACTACGTCGAGTACAACCGGATGTACGCGCAGGACTCGCACATCTACGGCGGCAAGGTCTCCTACCTGCTCAACGGCCCCCACGACTGGTCGATGAAGATCGACTCCACCAGGGACTTCGAAGGGCTGCTGCCCGAGGGCTGGGCCGTCGAGCTGGCCCAGAACCATCCGACCCAGGTCGTCCACCCGCACGCCCGGCCGCTGTCCGACGACCCGGCCGCCCGGACCGACGAGATCACGGCCCTGGCCGCCACCCCGCCGCCGGACGGCCAGCCGCACCGGGTCGTCGCCGACCTGAACGGCACCTCAACGGCCGACGACCACCTGCGGGGCGCGCGCGACCTGGCCATCGCCTCCGGCCGGTCGGTGGACCTGACGCTGGTGC
Source organism: Catenulispora sp. MAP12-49 (assembly GCF_041262705.1). NCBI lineage: Bacteria > Bacillati > Actinomycetota > Actinomycetes > Catenulisporales > Catenulisporaceae > Catenulispora > Catenulispora sp. MAP12-49. Next base: position 188,502 of record NZ_JBGCCP010000020.1, read on the forward strand.
ACTACCAGGGCGGCGGCGCCCACCACTTGGAGCACCACGTCTTCGACCCGGCCGACCCCGGCCACCAGGGCGCGGTGAACGACGCCGCGCACCAGCGCACCCTGGACGCCCAGCAGCCCGCCCGGCAGCAGGCGCTGCGCGACCAGCAGCAGACCCAGCAGGACACCCAGCTGCGCAACGCGCCGACCCTGCAGCAGGGCCGCGACGCCGACCAGGCCCTGCAGGACCACCGGACGCAGTACCCCGGAGACCTCGACCAGCACGTCACAAACCTCGACCAGGCCCATCAGCGGGCCGCGCAGAACCTGAACCGGGACACGGCGAACCGCGCGAACCAGGATCCGCCGCAGCCGGCCGATCCGGCGCTGGTCCAGGCCGAACAGGACGCCCGAGGCCAGCTCGAGCAGGCTCAGCGGATCGCCGGTGAGCGCGCGGCGCTGGAGGGCGACGTCACCAGGCTCGCCCCGGCCGTGGACGCCGCGAACCGCGAGAACCAGGCCGCCCAAGACCAAGTCGACGCGGCCCAGACCAGCCTCGACGAGATCCCGGCCGCCGCCGCCCAGGCCGCGACCAGCCACACCGGCTCGACCGGCGCCGCCCACGCCACCGGCACCGCGCAGACCGCCACCGCCGAACACCGCGACGACCTGTCCGGCAGCGCCACGCCGCAGGCCGCGGTGCAAGCCGCCTGGCAGTCGACCCCCTCCGGCTTCGCAGTGCCGCGCGACAACACCGACCTGGCCAATGCCATGCAGCGGCCGCAGCAGCACGAGACACTGACCGTCTCGATCGGCGCCCCGCCCAACGCGGCGGGCAACTACTCGATCCGCGGCGCCGCCGCCACCCGCGACGAGATGGCCGCGGCCATCATCGAGCAGCTGGCCGCCTCGCCGGACCCGGTGCCGCGCCGCATCTTCATCGAGGGCGACAACAGCGCGGCGCTGGCGCGGGCGATCAGCGCCGAGAACCAGCGGCGGACGGCGGCCAACCAGGCCCTGCCCGCCGGCGGCGCGCCCGAGGCGGTGCTGCCGCCGGTCGACGTGGTCGGCGTGCGGGGCACGGTCGCGCAGCTGACCGACGGCGGGACCTGGACCGGGTGGGTCACCGGACTCGGCGACCGCTTCCTGAACCAGGGGGCGAACTCGCCGGGGCTGGTGGTGTACCGCAACGGGCGGCCGGTGCGCCTGGCGCCCTACCCGGACCTCGCCTCCCTGCTGGCCGCTCTCGACGCGCCGCCGAAGGTGCCCCGCCGCCCCTGGATCGGAGGACAGCCGTGACCGACATCGAGGTCACCACCCTGACCGACGCCTGTCACAGCATGCTGCTGCGGCTGGCCGGACGCGTCCCGGACGGGCTGCTGAGCCAAAGCCGGACCTGGCTGGCCGCGCTGGAACCGGAGCGCATGGCCGGCGCGGTAGCCTCACACGCGGCGGCGGCGCGCCTGACCCTGGCCGCCGAGGACGCCGGGCTGCTGGGCTGGATTCTCACGGGCGCCGGGATGGACGTCGCGGTGGTGGCACGGATCCCGGTCCAGACCGGGTTCGATCCGGCCGAGGGGGTTGTCGCCCACGTCTTCACGCCGGCCGCGGCCGAGGTCATGGCGGTGCGGGGCGATGAGTTCGGGCCCTGCTTGGACTTGACCGAGGGCGGTGGTGCTGGGGATGTGGCGGCCGACCGCGCTGCCGACCTCACCGACGACCTGGACCGCGCCGCCGACCGGGCTGCGGCCTTGACCGATGACCTGGATCGAGCTGCCGACCGCGCTGCCGACCTCACCGACGACCTGGACCGCGCCGCCGTCGCCGCCGCAGCAGACCTCCCCGGCGCCGCCGCGCTCTGGCGCACCTGGCGCACGCCGTCCGACGGCTCCCCGTGGCCGCCGCCGCGCCGCGTCTTCCTGTTGGCCCTGGCCGCGCAGGCAGAGCCCTTCCAAGCCGCCGCCGCGCTTCAGCAGGCCCTGGCCGACCTCGGCGAGCCCGATCCTCAGGTCGAGGCCTTCGCCCTGGAGGAAGACCTCCCGGCCTACCAACGCTCGGCCCGCGCACGCTCGGCCCTGCTGTGGACCCCGGGCCGCCCCGAGCCGATCCGTCTCGCGCCGGTCTACGACGGGGTCACCGCCGACGGCACACCCCTGTTCGACCTGGACCGTGCGCGCCTCACCGCGCCCGAGCGCGAGCCGGTCGCGGCGGCGCTGGACGGCGGCAGCGTGCTGATGTCCACCACGGCCCGCCTGGACGACGTTCTGGACCCCGCCGACGGCCGGGGCCGGGTGCCGGCCGGCTTCCGGACCGACGGGTCGTGGGTCTGGAGCGACGCCGTCGCCTACTACCTGCGTGCCCACGGTGTCGCGCCGGTGGCCGACCTGCTCGGACACCTCGACCGCCGGCGAACGGAACCGTCGGCGCCGCCGGACGCCGTCGCCTTGTTCCGCGCCACCGCCGCCTTGACCCGCCCGCCTGACAGGAGCCAGTGATGGAAGCCCAAGCCGGTACCGACACCGGGACTGATACCGATTCTGCCGCCGCATCCGTCCAGACCGCGCTGCGCCGCGTAGAGGAGGCCAGCGCCGGAGGTCACCCGGCTCTGGTGCTGTCCGGTCTGGGTCTGCGCGATCTGCCGGACGAGGTGCGTGCCCTGATCGGCCTGCGCGAGCTCGACCTGTCGGACAACGAGCTGACCGCCCTGCCGCCGTGGATCGCCACGTTCCCGGAGCTGCGGGTGCTCGACCTGCGGCGCAACCGGCTCGTGGAGGTGCCCTGGCAGCTGGGGACGCTGGAGCTGACCGACCTGGCCCTGGACGGCAATCCGCACCTGCTGCTCCCGGCGCCGGAGACGGTCGCCCAGGGGACGGCGGCCGTGCTCGCCGATCTGCGGGCCTCGGCTCCGCTCGGGGAGGGCGAGGGCGAGGGCAAGGGCGCCGCGCCGGAGGCCGTCCTCGTGCTCCCCGGCGGTGAGGCCCCTGATGACGCCGAGTCCTCGGATCAGGGCTCGGACACCGCCGCCCCCAATTCCTTCTTCGGCAATGTTTCCGGCAATGTCTCCCGCGTCGCCGCCGTCGGCGGCGCGGCAGTGCTGCTGCTGGCCGCGGTCGGTGTGGCGGCCGCGGTCGGCAGCGGCGGGTCGTCGTCCCACCAGGCCGCCCAGGGGGCGAAGGCCGGACCCGGCGGGTCCACCTCCGGGGCGGCCGCGGGCCTGGCGGGCGACGGTTTCGCGGCGGCGTCGAGCGGTTCCACGTCCTCGTCCGTGGCCGCCGCGGGGTCCGACGCCACCAGCGGTGCGCCGTCCGCCGCCGTGCCGCCGGTGGTGGTGACCGTGACCGCGACCTCCACGGCCGTCTCCGTCGTGCAGGCTCCGCCGGTCGTGGTCACGACGCACCTGCCCGGGACGCCGGACCCGACCATCACGGCCGTGCGGGTCTTCGTCACCAAGACCGCGGCCCCGCCGTCGGTCACCAAGAGCAAGGCCGCCCCGCCGCCGGCCAGCAGCAGCAAGCCGGTCGTCCAGGCGCCGGTGAAGGCGCCGACCGGCCCGGTGGCGATCTCGGTCCCGAACGCCACCGGCCAGATCACCGGCATCGGCGGGATGTGCGTGGACGACTACGCGTCGAACACCGCGGACTACAGCGAGATCGACCTGTGGGACTGCAACGGCACCGGCGCACAGTCCTTCTCGTGGGTCGAGTCCGGGTCCACCCTGCACCTGCTCGGGCTGTGCCTGGACGTGCAGGGCTCGGGCAAGGACAACGGGACCACGGTCGACCTCTACCACTGCAACGGAACCAGTGCGCAGGTCTTCATCCCGCGCTCGGACGGGACGCTGTTCAACCCGAACTCCGGCAAGTGCCTGGACGACCCGCAGGGTTCCACGAACCGGGGGACCGCCTTGGAGATCTGGGACTGCAACGGCGGCAACAACCAGCGGTGGCAGCTGCCGTAAGGCCGTCCGCCGGTCCGCCGGTCCACAACGTCGCCGGTCCGCGGGTCAGCCTGCGGACCGGCGACGTTGCCGCGTCAGGAATCAACAGGCAGGTCGCGCAGGACCGGCCGAAGCGGTTCCTCCGGCAGCAGAAGCCTCGTCGGCTGCAGCGGTTCCTCCGGCAGCAGCGGCTGCTCCGGCATGTCCTCCAACCGCCGGGCAGGCAGGAAGGCCTGCTCGCGGTCCATGTACGTGGGCTGTATCTCGGAGGTGACGACGCCTTCCGGCGTGCCTTCCACCGAGTCGTCCAGCACGGCCTGCGACGGCAGGTTCCGCGTCTGCGGGACGTCCTCCCGAGCCGGCAGCGCCGGCAGCACCTTGCCCTGCACCGTCTCCCGCCGGGCCAGGACGCCCTTCTCCGGCGCCAGCCGGTCCTCCACGGCCCGCATCGCGACCATCGGCTGGGCCGGCAGCGTTTCAAGACCCTGAAGCCCGTGCTGGAAGGCGTTGACGACCTCCTGCGAGGACTCGTTGGCGTCGCTGTAGATCCCGGTGTGCGTGGACAGACTCTCGGTCATGACCACCAGCTCCTGCCGGATCTGGTACAGGTCGTCCAACCAGGCGCCCAAAGCCTGCCCGAACGCCGACGCCGCCATCCCGGACCAGCTCGCCGAAAGGTTGTCCGCCTCCTCGCTCATCGCGCTGTAGACCGAGTTCATCTGGTCCAGCGCCTGCTGGAAGTCCTCCTGGGCCAGCTGCATGCCCTGGACGTCGACCGAGGTCGTCACAACGACCCTCCGTTCCCCGGAACCTGTGTACGCCCGTCGCACACTAGGTGCGCTTCGCCGGCGGGAGCAGTACGCCGGCCCGGATATGGGCCGTCGAGTCATCGAAGGCTGCCCGAATCGGCACCCCGGTGGCTGATGGCTCAGGCCTGAGGGTCGTGCCAGACGATCCCCTCGGGCAGCAGCTGGTCGGCTTCCTTCGGTCCCCAGCCGCCGCGCTCGTAGGTGTGCGGCGAATCTCCATCGAGGATGGGCTGGACGATCTCCCACGCGGCTTCGACGGCCTCCTGCTGCGTGAACAGCCAGCGCTTGCCTTCCAGCGCCGCTCCGATCAGCCGGTCGTAGGGCCGCATGTCCGAGCCCGGTTGCTGGCTGAAGACGAGGTCCTCGCGCTGGGCCTGCCATCCGGCTCCGGGCTTCTTGCCGGCGAGCGTGAAGGCGACGGCGGCCTCGGGCCAGATGCGGAACCGCAGTGCGTTGGCCGTGGCCGAGGGGTGCAGTCCGAACAGGTCGTGCGGCGGCTTGCGGAAGTGGAAGGTGACGTCCGTGGCGGTCACCGGCAGGCACTTGCCCGCGCGGATCATGACCGGCACGTCCTCCCAGCGCCACGAGTCGACGGCCAGCCGTACGGCGATGTACGTCTCCGTGGTCGATCCGGGCGCGACGCCCGCCACGTCGTGGTAGCCCTCGTACTGTCCGCGGACGGCGTGGGACGGTGAGACGGGCTTGATCGCGGCCAGCAGGCGCGCCTTGTCCCGCGGCCACGTGCCGCCCGCACCGGGACTGTCCGGAGGCTCGGCCAGCACGCTGGCCAGGACCTGGAGCATGTGGTTCTGCAGGACGTCGCGGACGGCGCCGGTGTGATCGTAGAACGCGCCGCGGTCCGAGACGTCGAAGGACTCTGCCATGGTGATCTGGACGCTGTCGACGTGGGTGCGGTTGAGCAGGGGTTCCAGAACCGAGTTCGCGAAACGGGTGAACAGCACGTTCTCCAGCGGATCCAGGCCCAGCCAGTGGTCGACGCGGTAGATCGCGTCCTCCGGGAAGACCTGGTGCATCGTGGTGTTGAGGTCGATGGCGCTGTTCAGATCGTGGCCGAACGGCTTCTCCACCATCACCCGGGCACCGTCGGCGCGGCCTGCGGAGGCGATGCCGTGGGCGATGCGTCCGAACAGCACCGGCGGCACCTCGAGGTAGAACAGGGCACGGTCGCCCGGGCCCATCGCCTCGGACATCGCGGCGTACGTCGCGTTGTCGTCCAGGTCGCCGTCGACGTAGCGGAGCAGGCCGAGCATCTTCACGGCCGCGGGGCTGCCCGGGTCCATCCCGTTGAGCTTGAGCGAGGCCACGGCGTAGTCACGGAACTGCTGAAGGTCCCAGCCGCTCTTGGCCACTCCGACGATGGGCACGCTGAGCGCGCCGCGTTCCACCAGGCCGACCAGGGCCGGGAAAGTCTCGAGTTTCGCCAGGTCGCCGGTGGCACCGAAGATCACGAGGGCATCGACGTCGTCTGATCGCACCGAGCCAGAGTGTTCCATCATCAGCCTTCCTCTCAGGTTTCCCGAGGTCAGCTGTTCGAGCCTATGGCCGGTCGCCGTGCCACTAAACCCGGCTTACTCCAGCCGGGTGATTTCCGCCTCGGCCCCCGACGCTCCCGGCGTGGCTGCCCGTTCCCGAAGACGGTTCCCGCCTAAAAAGGGCTGGGCGAATTCGAGCAGGTCGGCGTAGTCGCCACAGCAGGGCGGTCCCGGTGCGGGAGCGCCCGAGGGGAGTCGGAGAGCGAACGATGAGCCAACTCGACCTGGCCCGGCTGCAGTTCGCCATGACGTCGATCTATCACTTCCTGTTCGTGCCCGTCACCATTGGGCTGGGGTTCCTGACCGCGCTGCTGCAGACCGGCTGGCACCGCACCGGGCGTCCGGAACTGCTGCGCCTGACCAGGTTCTTCGGCACCGTGCTGGTCATCGGCGTCGCGGTCGGCGTGGTCACCGGGCTGGTCCAGGAGTTCCAGTTCGGGATGGACTGGTCGCAGTACTCCCGCACGGTGGGTGACGTCTTCGGTGCGCCGCTGGCGATGGAGGGCCTGGCAGCGTTCTTCCTGGAGTCCACATTCCTCGGTTTGTGGCTGTTCGGCTGGGACAAGCTGCCCAGGGGCGTGCACCTGGCGACGATCTGGGCCGTGGCCTTCGGCGGCGCCCTGTCCGCGCTGTTCATCATGGCCGCCAACTCCTGGATGCAGCACCCGGTCGGCTACAAGATCAACACGGCCACCGGCCGCCCGCAGCTGAACGACGTGTGGGCGCTGTTCACCAACCCGGTCTTCCTGCGCGGCTACGTCCATGTCCTGCTCGCCTCCCTGGTCACCGGATCGCTGGTGATGCTCGCCGTGGCGGCCTGGCAGCTGCGGCGGGGCAGCGACCGCGAAGCCTTCCGGCCGGCCGCGAAGCTGTCCCTGGCCGTCCTGGTGCCCGCGTTGCTGCTGGCGATGCTGGTCGGCAGCGAGCTGGGGGTGACCGAGGGCAAGTACCAGCCGATGAAGATCGCGGCCGCCGAGGCCCAGTGGACGACCTGCCAGCCCTGTTCGTTCTCGGTGATCCAGGTCGGCGGCGGGAACCGGGACCAGACCCCCACGAAGATCATCGAGATCCCGCATCTGCTCTCGCTGCTGGCCACCAACCACTGGAACGGGCAGGTCGTGGGGCTCAACGAGGTCAACACCCAATACCAGCAGCAGTACGGGCCCGGATATTACGTGCCCAACGTGTTCATCCAGTACTGGTCGATGCGGGTGATGGCCTACCTGGCCGCGATCGCGCTGCTGATCGGGCTGGTGGGCCTGTGGCTGCTGCGCCGCGAGCGCCTGTATACGAAGGCCTGGTTCCTGCGCGTGGCCACGTGGGCGGTGATCCTGCCCTTCCTGATGAACACCGCCGGCTGGCTGCTCACCGAGAGCGGTCGGCAGCCCTGGGTCGTGCAGGGCCTGCAGCTGACCAGACACGGCGTGTCGCCGTCGGTGGACACCGCGACCGTCACGATCAGCATCATCGCGTTCTTCCTCATCTACGCCGCACTGGCCGTGGTCGCCGCGATCCTCATGATCCGCTACGCGCGCAAACAGCTGGCGCCGCCGCCAGCGCTCGACGAACCCGTCCCCGCCGTCGCCTACTGACCGGCCCGAGCCGCCCCCGAGGTCCCCATGGCCTTCGCCACCTTCTGGTTCATCCTCATCGCGGTCCTGTGGACCGGCTTCTTCGTCCTGGAGGGCTTCGACCTCGGGGTGGGCATGCTGCACGCCGTGGTGGCCCGCGACGAGGCCGGCCGGCGTGCCGCGATCAACACCATCGGCCCGCTGTGGGACGGCAACGAAGTCTGGCTCATCGTGGTCGCCGCCGCGATGTTCGCGGCCTTCCCCGACTGGTACGCGACGATGTTCTCAGGGTTCTACCTGGCGATCGTCCTGCTCCTGGCCGGACTGATCATCCGAGGGGTCTCCTTCGAGTTCCGCGGGAAGATCGGCAGCCACCGCTGGCGCACCACGTGGGACGCCCTGATGACCACGGGCAGCGTCCTGGTGCCGCTGGTGATCGGGATCGCGCTCGCCGACCTCGTGCACGGGGTGCCGATCGGGTCCGATCGGGAATACACCGGGAACCTCGGCGACCTGTTCACCGGCTACTCGGTGTTCGCCGGCATCACCATCACCCTGCTGTGCGCGGTGCACGGCGCGACCTTCCTGACCCTGAAGACCACCGGCGCGGTGCGCGAACGCGCCGCCCTGATCGGACGGCGGGTCGCACCGGTCACCGCGGCGGCCGTGCTGGGGTTCCTCGCCTGGACGCACGCCGTCTCCGGCAAGGGCGTGCTGGTCAACGTGCCGGAACTGATCGCCATCATGGCCGCCTTCGCCGCCGCGGCCCTGACCGCCACCGGCCGCGAGGGATGGTCGTTCGCCGCCACCACCGTGGCGATGGCCGCCACCATCGCCTCGCTGTTCGTCGAGCTCTACCCGGACGTCATGGTCTCCAGCACCAACCCCGCGTACAACCTCACGGTGCAGGGAGCCGCGTCGGGCGAGTACGCGCTGAAGGTCATGACGGTGATCGTCGCGGTGCTGCTGCCCGTGGTCCTGCTTTATCAGGCCTGGACCTATCACGTCTTCCGCATGCGGGTGTCCGCCGAGCGCTTCCAGGGTCCGGGAGCCGCGCATGACTGATTGCTGTGTAGGAGTGGTCAGTTCCTTGTGCGGGTGCGGGTGCGGGTGCGGGTGCGGGTGCGGCTGGGGTGGGTGGTTTACAGGCGTTTCTTGACGGCTTCGCGCATGGTTGGCGGGATCCGTTGGTGGCGCGGGTCGTGGGCGGCGCTGGTTTCGTGGGGCGGTGGTGGTGTGGGTAGGTGGGCGGCTCTACTGCGGCAGTCAAGAGCAAGAGCGACAGTCAAGAGCGCCTCCGGCGGCGCCTGCGCGGCGAGCGGCCTCGCTCCGGGGAGTGGGGGTCGCGCTGCTAGGCGGCGGACGCTG